>NZ_JVPL01000188.1:0-147359 GCF_001054655.1 Bacillus sp. 220_BSPC | reverse complement strand
CTTAAATAGTTTCGTTTTAAAAACAACAATCTTTACGAAAAGAGCCTTTAATTTTATGAAAAGAAGGATTACGGACAGCATAATTGTAATTACAATATATCAGGCTTTATTATTAAACTGACTCCAAGTGAATAGAAGGAGGAGCTAATCATGAAATTTAGAAGTGTATTCGATATAATTGGTCCTGTTATGATCGGCCCCTCTAGTTCCCATACAGCAGGAGCTGCAAGGATCGGTAGGGTTGCCAGGAATTTATTCGACCGGGAACCAAAATGGGCCCATATTTCTTTTTACGGATCGTTTGCCAAAACCTATAAAGGCCATGGAACGGATGTAGCCATTGTAGGAGGCCTGCTTGATTTTGATACATTTGATGAGAGAATCAAAGAATCGCTGAAAATAGCACGCAAAAAGAAAATGAAAATTACATTTCGAGAAGAAGAGGCAGTACCGGAACATCCCAATACAGCAAAAATAACAGTTGGTGATGATGATGGTGAACTGGAACTTGTCGGAATATCGATAGGCGGGGGAAAGATCGAAATCGTCGAATTGAACGGGTTTAAATTGAGGCTGTCCGGGCATAACCCTGCCATACTCGTCGTTCATGATGATCGATTTGGTGCCATAGCCAATGTTTCAAACATATTAGCCAAGCATCAGATCAATATTGGCCAAATGGAAGTCTCCCGAAAAGAGAAAGGGCAGATGGCCTTGATGACGATTGAAGTGGACCAAAACCTGGAGGATCACGTCATAGCTGAAATTACAGCACTCCCCAATATCACTCAAGTAGCAAGGATTGTGGATTGATAGAGCAATCGTTTCCACTTAGGAAGGAGAAGAAATCATGTTTCGAAATGTAGCGGAATTAGTAGAATTAGCTGAATCAAAGCAGAAAAAAATTTCAACGCTGATGATAGAGCAGGAAATGGAAGTAACGGGAAAAAGCCGTGAAGAAATCATCCGGCAGATGGGAGTCAATCTGGATGTAATGGAACAGGCAGTTGAAAAAGGACTTCAAGGTGTACGGTCCGTTTCCGGCCTGACGGGAGGGGATGCAGTCCTTCTTCAGAATTACATTAAATCCGGAAACTCCTTATCCGGGGAACTGCTGTTGGATGCGGTAAGCAAAGCCGTGGCAACAAACGAAGTGAACGCAGCCATGGGAACGATTTGTGCGACACCGACTGCCGGATCTGCTGGTGTTGTGCCTGGTACCCTTTTCGCTTTGCAAAATAAATTAAAACCGAATCGGGAACAGAAAATTGAGTTCCTATTTACAGCAGGGGCGTTTGGTTTTGTAGTAGCGAATAATGCTTCGATCTCTGGAGCCGCAGGGGGCTGTCAGGCGGAGGTCGGTTCTGCTTCGGGTATGGCGGCGGCAGCCATCGTTGAAATGGCAGGAGGGACACCGGCACAAAGTGCAGAAGCGATGGCAATCACATTAAAGAACATGCTTGGTCTTGTGTGTGATCCTGTTGCTGGTCTTGTGGAGGTACCTTGTGTGAAACGTAATGCCATGGGTGCAGCCAATGCCATGGTTGCAGCAGATATGGCTTTAGCGGGTATCACAAGCCGCATACCGTGTGATGAAGTAATTGATGCGATGTATAAAATCGGGCAAACGATGCCATCTGCTCTTAGGGAAACTGCACAAGGAGGTTTAGCGGCTACACCGACTGGGCGGGAGTTGGAAGCGAAAATCTTTGGCTTACCGCTAAATAAGAAGTGAACTCGACTTTACGCGAACCCATTACCGCAGTAAAAGGCATTGGGGCCGAAACGGCAGCAGCTTTGGGGGAAATGGAGATCCATACCGTCGCGGATCTCCTTGAGCACCTCCCATATCGCTATGAAGATTACCGGTTGAGGGATTTAGAAACGGTCGAGCATGATGAACGGGTTACTGTAGAAGGCAAAGTTCATACAGTACCCACGTTAGGGTACTTCGGAAAGAAAAAATCCAGGCTCACGATTAAAGTTTTGACTGGGAGATATTTAATAAATGTCATTTTTTTTAACCAGCCTTATCTGAAGCCGAAGCTTGCGATAGGCGAAACCGTAACGGTAACGGGAAAGTGGGATCGTCATCGCCAAACCATTACAGGCTCGGAATGCCATGTTGGTGATCGAAGCCGGGAGAAAGAGTTCGAACCGGTGTACTCAGTGAAGGGCAGCATTACCGTCAAAGGGCTCCGCCGCTTTATCTCCAATGCATTTTCTGAATATGGGACAATGATAGAAGAAAATCTGCCCCCGCAATTATTGGCGGCATACAAACTGATGCCGCGTAATGATGCTCTTCATACCATGCATTTCCCTCAATCGGCCAATGAGGTGAAGAAGGCCCGACGCCGTTTTGTGTATGAAGAATTTTTATTGTTTCAACTTAAAATGCAGGCACTTCGTAAAGTGCAGCGGGAGCAGTCAAAAGGAATAGGCCAGGAGTTTGACATGGAGCGGCTGGAAGCCTTTGTTGAAACACTCCCTTTTCCTTTGACGAACGCTCAGAATAGGGTCGTCGAGGAAATAATGAATGACATGAAATCTCCCTACAGGATGAATCGTCTGCTTCAAGGGGATGTCGGGTCTGGGAAAACGGTGGTTGCCGCCATATGCCTGAAGGCTACGATTACAGCAGGTTTCCAAGGTGCACTTATGGTCCCCACGGAAATCTTGGCTGAGCAGCATACACAATCGCTGAAAGCCATGTTGGAACCGAGTGGAGTAAAGGTCGCATTGTTGACAAGTTCGGTAAAAGGCAAAAAGCGCAAGGAACTATTGCAAATGCTGGAATCCGGGGAACTGGATCTTTTGATAGGAACTCATGCATTGATTCAAGATGAAGTGAATTTCCGGAACTTAGGTCTTGTCATAACGGATGAACAACATCGTTTCGGAGTGGAGCAGCGCCGCATCCTTCGTGAAAAAGGTACCAATCCAGATGTACTTTTCATGACGGCTACACCAATTCCGCGAACTCTCGCAATTACAGTGTTTGGGGAAATGGACGTCTCGACGATCGATGAAATGCCTGCCGGGCGTAAAGCGATAGAGACCTATTGGGCGAAACACCAAATGCTTGATCGGATCTTATCCTTTGTCGAAAAGGAACTAAAGAAAGGGAGACAGGCTTATGTCATCTGTCCATTGATTGAGGAGTCGGAGAAACTCGATTCTTTACAGAATGTTCTTGATGTTCATGCAATGCTGACACAATACTTTGCGAACAGGTACAAAGTGGGTCTTATGCATGGACGGCTGCCCGCGGATGAAAAGGAAGAAGTGATGCAGCAGTTCAGTGCCAATGAAGCGCAAATCCTTGTTTCCACTACCGTCGTCGAGGTTGGGGTGAATGTTCCAAATGCAACGGTAATGGTCATTTATGATGCGGAGCGCTTTGGACTTTCACAGTTGCACCAGCTACGGGGAAGGGTTGGACGGGGGAGCGATCAGTCCTTTTGCATCCTGCTGGCTGATCCGAAAACGGAAGTCGGCAAAGAGCGGATGAAAATCATGACTGAGACAAACGATGGTTTTGCCCTTTCCGAAAAAGATTTGGAACTCCGTGGACCCGGGGACTTCTTCGGTAAAAAACAAAGCGGCCTTCCCGAATTCAAGGTAGCCGACATGGTCCATGATTACAGGACCCTTGAAGTGGCAAGGATGGATGCAGCAAAATTAATTGCGTCCCAAAGCTTTTGGCATTCCCCGGAGTATGCACCTTTGCGGGACTATTTAGAGGGAACGGGAGTATTTACGGGAGAAAAGCTGGACTGAACTGAATAAAAAACCAATAGCAGATTGTGAGATTTTACGCAATATCTTGCAATCTGTTTTTAAAATATATATACTACTATTAGTACCTAGTCATAATACTACGGATGGTGACCTTCAAATGCGAAGAAATAAGAAGGAACGCCAGCAATTATTAATCGAAACGATTAAACAGAATCCTTTTGTAACGGATGAGGAGCTGGCTGAAAAATATTCGGTGAGCGTCCAGACCATTAGGCTTGACCGTCTTGAATTATCGATACCGGAACTGCGTGAACGGATTAAAAGCGTGGCCGAGAAAAAATTCAGTGACGAAATCAGGGCATTGCCTTTGGATGAAATCATCGGGGAAGTAATTGATCTTAATTTAGATGATAATGCAATTTCGATTTTGGATATAAATAAAGAGCATGTCTTTAAGCGGAATGGAATCGCAAGGGGACATCACCTTTTTGCCCAAGCAAACTCATTGGCTGTGGCAGTCATAAATGATGAATTGGCATTAACTGCGAAAGCATCCATTTTATTCACTCGTTCTGTAAAGGAAAATGAAAGAGTGGTAGCTAAAGCGAGGGTTAAAAACGTGGACCACACCAACGATCGTTCCGTGGTTGAGGTTAGAAGCTACGTAGGTAATGAACTGGTTTTTAAAGGCGAGTTCGAAATGTATCGCTCTTAACTTGCTAGTAAAGGATGAAAAAAAATGAAGATAACGATAGATGCAATGGGTGGCGATAATGCTCCCAAGGCACAGGTTTTGGGAGCGATGAAAGCTGTCGAGGCTTTTTCCGATGTGGAAATTACCTTGATAGGCAATGAATCCGAGATTAACCAATACTTAGCGAAGCATGGCCGAATAAGGGTTATACATACTGATGAAAAGATATTAAGTACCGATGAACCTGTTCGTGCGGTTCGCCGCAAGAAAAGCGCATCGATGGTATTGGCTGCACAGCAGGTGGCTGACGGAGAAGCGGACGCATGCATTTCTTCAGGCAATACGGGGGCGCTAATGGCTGCAGGTTTGTTTGTGGTCGGAAGGATAGAAGGCATTGAACGTCCGGCATTGGCTCCCACCCTTCCGACGATCGATGGCAAGGGTTTTGTATTACTGGATGTAGGCGCGAACTCCGATGCTAAACCGGAGCATCTCCTTCAATTCGCCATAATGGGGTCTGTTTATGCCCAAAAAGTGCGGGGAATCGAAAAGCCCCGTGTCGGATTACTTAATATCGGAACAGAAGAAAAAAAAGGGAATGAACTGACTAAGCATGCCTTTACATTACTGCAGCAATCATCGGAGATATCCTTTATAGGTAACGTAGAGGCAAGGGACCTCCTAAACGGGCCGGCAGACGTTGTCGTGACGGACGGCTTCACGGGAAATATGGTGTTAAAGACGCTGGAAGGTACTGCTATGGGCGTATTCAAAATGGTGAAAGCTGCCTTGATGAGCAACCTCAAAAGTAAGTTGGCTGCAGCGATGGTAAAGCCAGAACTAAAAGTCATAAAAAATAAAATGGATTACTCGGAGTATGGCGGTGCTGGCCTCTTCGGTTTGAAGGCCCCTGTCATTAAGGCGCATGGTTCTTCAGATGCGAATGCGGTCTATAATGCTATACGCCAGACTCGCGATATGGTTGGAAATGACGTCATATCGACAATTGCGGAGACAATAGAAAAACAATAATAAATCATAGAGGCAGGGGAGTAACAGATGGGTAAAATTGCTTTTGTCTTTCCAGGACAAGGATCACAATCAATAGGAATGGGGCATGGCTTATTTCAGGAAAAAGAGCGTGCTCAGCAAATTTTTCGATCAGCAGATGAAAAACTTGATTTTCCGCTTACGGAATTGATCTTTAATGGCACACAACAAGAATTAACGGTGACTTATAATGCACAGCCAGCCTTATTGACTACGAGTTATGCTTTTGTCAGGGAGTTGGAAGAAGCGGGAATCAAACCCGATTATACTGCCGGGCACAGTTTAGGTGAATATACGGCATTAGTGGCATCTGGTGCAATTTCTTTTGAAGATGCCGTATATACAGTGCGTAAACGCGGTGAATTCATGGAAGCTGCGGTACCGAATGGTCAAGGCTCAATGGCTGCGATTTTGGGAATGGACCGTGAAGCTCTATCTGAAGTCACTTCTGAAATTACGGCCACAGGTGAATCCGTTCAATTGGCCAATATTAATTGTCCAGGGCAAATCGTCATTTCAGGCACCTCCGAAGGGGTTAAACTTGCAAGTGCAAAAGCCAAGGAAAATGGGGCTAAACGGGCTCTTCCTCTTGAAGTGAGCGGACCGTTCCATTCTGAATTAATGAAACCGGCAGCAGAAAAGTTACAGGGTGTCCTTGATGAAGTAAGCTTCAAACAGGCAGAAATTCCTGTCATTTCAAACGTAACGGCTAAGCCCATTACAGCACCTGCCGAAATAAAAGAAAAATTAATCGAACAGCTGTATTCACCGGTCCTTTGGGAGGACAGTGTGAAAAATCTACTTGAATTGGGCGTGGATACGTTCATCGAGGTTGGCCCAGGGAAAGTGTTGGGCGGATTGATAAAGAAAATTGATCGTTCCGTTCAAATTCATTCGGTATCCGATATAGATACTCTAACTAAAACAATTGAAACATTGAAGGGGGTACAAGCATGATCCTCGAAGGTAAAAAAGCACTTGTAACGGGAGCATCACGAGGTATTGGCAGGGAAGTTGCATTGGAACTTGCCCGTCAGGGAGCAGACGTTGCCATTAACTATTCCGGCAGTGAAGCAAAAGCGAATGAAGTGGTTGATGAAATCAAGGCATTGGGCCGGAAAGCATTCGCCATCCAATGCGATGTTGCAAATAGTGAATCAGTGACAAGCATGATGAAAGAAGTCGTCGAACAATTTGACAGAGTGGATATCCTGGTTAATAATGCCGGCATCACACGTGATAACCTTTTGATGCGCATGAAAGAAGATGAATGGGATTCTGTTATCAATACGAATCTTAAAGGCGTGTTCCTATGCACCAAAGCTGTTACAAGGCAAATGATGAAGCAGCGCAGCGGCAGGATCATAAATATGGCATCGATCGTCGGCGTCAGCGGAAATGCAGGGCAGGCTAATTATGTAGCGGCTAAAGCAGGTGTCATCGGTTTGACTAAAACGACGGCAAAGGAACTTGCATCAAGAGGCATTACGGTCAATGCGATTGCCCCAGGTTTCATCTCAACGGATATGACTGGGGAATTGCCTGAAGACGTTCAAAAAGCCATGCTGGACCAAATTCCGCTTGCACGTTTCGGTGACCCTAAAGATATTGCTGGAGTGGCGTCTTTCCTTGCTTCCGATGCAAGCAAATATATGACTGGGCAAACTCTTCATGTAGATGGCGGCATGGTCATGTAAGTTTTCTTTGATTTTTTTCGAAATTAATTTATAATGTCTTGAGGGGAGGTGAACACATTGGCAGATGTATTAGAAAGAGTAACTAAAATCGTTGTAGATCGTTTGAACGTAGAAGAATCAGAGGTAAAACTTGAAGCTTCTTTCAAAGAAGATCTTGGTGCCGATTCCCTTGATGTAGTTGAACTAGTCATGGAATTCGAAGACGAGTTTGATATGGAAATTTCGGACGATGACGCTGAAAAAATCGCCACAGTAGGTGATGCTGTGAATTACATACAAAGCACTATGTAATGAATTGTCATTTGACTAAAAGCTCCGTTTTTTAACGGGGCTTTCTCTTATTGCTTAAAGAAGTTTGATTCAGCGGCAGATAACGGAATGAGCATGTTCACGGGTATGCTCCGCCTGCATGCAGTGTCTTTTGCCTTTAGTTTTCTTTAAGCGGATAATCATGTATGATGGTACATAGGAAAGCTTGACAGGAATTCCTGCCAGGTTTCTTTTTATATATTGGAAAAATATGCTTTTTGAACCGTGGAGGGTTTTGTGTGATGCGTAGGAACGGAAATAATCGTAAACCATCAATCAAGGAAAATAAATTCAAACAGTTGCAAGAAAATCTGGGTTTTCATTTTAAAGATGAAAACTTATTGAAACAAGCTTTTACACATTCATCTTATGTGAATGAGCATCGCCGTAAGCCTTATGAAGATAATGAAAGGCTTGAATTCTTGGGGGACGCTGTACTTGAACTGACCATCTCTAAATACTTATATCAAAAATATCCGATGATGAGCGAAGGTGAACTTACCAAACTAAGGGCAGCCATTGTATGTGAGCCTTCACTTGTTGCTTTTGCCAATAGCCTTTCTTACGGGGAATATGTATTACTCGGAAAAGGGGAAGAAATGACAGGTGGAAGGGAACGCCCTGCCATGCTTGCGGATGTATTCGAAGCCTATATTGGTGCTTTGTACCTTGATCAAGGATTAGAGCCAGTTGTGCAGTTTTTGACGAATGTCGTGTTTCCGAAGATAGACGAGGGTGCTTTTTCTCATGTGATGGATTATAAGAGCCAGCTTCAGGAGCTGATCCAGCGCGATGCCATCGGTGTCCTGCAATATAAGATCTTGCAGGAAAAAGGACCGGCCCATAATCGGGAGTTTGTTTCGACGGTCTCCCTGAATGGGGAAGAACTTGGCTCTGGAATAGGAAAGTCCAAAAAAGAAGCGGAGCAGCATGCAGCCGAGCATGCATTGATCGTTTTAAAAGAAAAAAATCAACAAGATAGTTGAACAGTAGAGGGGGAAAGGTCATGTTCCTCAAACGTTTGGACGTTGTAGGATTTAAATCTTTCGCAGAGAAAATTTCGATAGATTTTGTACCTGGTGTCACGGCAGTGGTTGGACCAAACGGAAGCGGTAAAAGTAATGTGACCGATGCAGTCCGGTGGGTCCTTGGAGAGCAGTCTGCGAAATCACTGCGTGGAGCAAAAATGGAAGATATCATCTTTTCGGGAAGTGACACGAGGAAAGCGTTGAATTTTGCGGAAGTATCATTGACCCTTGATAACGAGACCAATTCCCTGCCGATCGACTTTCATGAAGTCAGTGTGACAAGGCGTGTATATCGATCGGGAGAAAGTGAATTTTTCATTAATAATCAAGGTTGCCGTCTGAAAGACATCATAGACCTTTTCATGGATTCCGGTCTTGGGAGAGAAGCGTTTTCCATCATCAGCCAAGGGAAAGTGGAAGAAATCCTTAGCAGCAAGGCTGAAGAAAGACGAGTGATTTTTGAAGAAGCAGCCGGTGTCCTGAAGTATAAAACGAGAAAACGAAAAGCGGAATCGAAGCTGACGGAAACACAGGATAACTTAAACCGTGTCCATGATATCCTCCATGAATTGGAGGGGCAGGTGGAGCCGTTGAAAATTCAGTCTTCCCTCGCCAAGGAATTTTTGGCGAAGAAAGACGAGCTAGAGCAAATAGAAGTGGCTTTAACCGTTTATGAAATTGAAGAGCTTTATGAAAAATGGGAAAAACTATCACAGGAACTTGAAAAACATAATGAAATGGAACAGCAAATGGCAGGACAGCTTCAGGACAGGGAAGCACATCTCAAAAAGTTAAGGGATAGTCTTGCGACGCTTGAGACATCGATCAATGGCCTTCAGGAGATTCTCCTGAATGCCAGCGAAGAACTTGAAAAGCTTGAAGGCCGTAAAGAAGTTTTGAAAGAACGGAAAAAAAATGCCGCCCAAAACAAGTCACAGCTGGAAAAAGCGATTGTGGAAGGTGAGGCTGCTGTCGAGCGTTTGTCTTTGCAAAAGGAAAGAGAAACGGAAATCCTTCATGCACTGAACTTGGAAGTGAAAGGGATTTCTGAAACCTTACATGAAAAACAAAAAAGCCTCGGTCTATTCAATAGTGATATCGAAGCGGTGATCGAAGCGAAAAAGAGTGACTATATCGAGTGGTTGAACAAGCAGGCCTCGGCCAAAAACGAAAAACAATACCTGCTTCAGCAGCTTGCGCAGCAGGAACATAAAAATGCAAAACTTGATATGGAAAATGAAAAGTTCTTAACTGAAAGAATGGATATCACTGCTAAAAAAATGGAATATTCACAGCTGATGGACAATATGACCAAGCAGCTTGAAGAGCATGTCACTTATTTCCGAAATCAGCAGAATAAATTGAATGCGGCAAAAGATACGTATCAAAAACAAGAAACCACCCTTTATAAGGCCTATCAATTCCTTCAACAGGCTAAATCGCGTAAGGAACTGCTTGAAGAAATGGAAGATGATTATGCAGGCTTCTTTCAGGGTGTAAAAGAGGTTTTGAAAGCGAAAGAAACCCTTCGAGGCATTGAAGGGGCAGTTGCGGAATTGATAAAGGTTCCAAAGGAATATGAAACGGCCATTGAAACGGCTTTGGGCGGAGCGATGCAGCATGTTGTCGTGGAACGCGAAGAGCATGCACGGGAAGCCATTTCCTTCTTGAAGAAAAATAGGTACGGGCGTGCGACTTTCTTGCCTTTATCAGTCATAAAGGCAAGAGAGATATCAGCTAACCAATTATCGATGCTGAAGAGCCATTCAGCTTTTGTAGGGACTGGTTCCTCATTGATCCAATATGATGATAGGCATGCAGCGATTGCTGAAAACCTATTAGGAACAGTGATTATCACCACGGATTTAAAAGGGGCAAATGACCTGGCAAAAATGATGCAGCATCGTTTCCGCTTCGTAACACTTGAAGGGGATATCGTCAATCCAGGTGGTTCAATGACTGGTGGAGCCTTAAAGCAAAAAACGACCTCCCTGCTTTCAAGGAAAACGGAATTGGAGGAGCTCCAACAAAAACTTGCTGCCATGGAAGTCAAAACGAATCAGCTTGAAAAGCAAGTCAAACAGCTCAAAGTGGATGTGGGTGTTCAAGAGCAAACGCTTGAACAAACCAGAAAAACGGGAGAGAGACTTCGATTACAAGAACAAACCCTTAAAGGGGAACTCCGTGAAGTGGAGCTTCAGGAAAGAAATGTGAATGAACGGCTGCATCTTTATGATTTGGATAAAAATTCATATTTAGAAGAACAACAGCAAAAAACGGCAAGACTTGAAGAGCTGGAAGAACTTTTGGAATCATGTAAATCGGAAATTGAAGGTCTGGACCGGTTGATTTCCGAAATGACCGAACAAAAGCAATCACAACAATCTTCAAAAGAGAGTCTTGCTGAAGAAACGAATGAACTGAAGGTAATGCTCGCTTCCAAGCGTGGCCAGCTGCAAAATCAAAAAGAGAAGATGGAACGCATTGAATCGGATCTTTCTAAGGAATCAAGCAGGCTTGCTGAAAACAAAGATGATTTAGGGCTCCTGACCAATGAAATGACAGACAGTTCAAGCGGGGAAGAGTCCCTGGAAGATATGGCTCAGCAGAAATTGCTCGATAAAAATGGAGCAATTGAAGGAATCACCATAAAAAAACAGGAAAAAAACGAGCTTCTAATGGAAGTTGAAACGCTCGAACTGTCCTTGAAAGAAGAAAATCGACTTTATAGAGGCATTGTCGAAGTGATAAAGGATGAAGAAGTGAAATTAACTCGTCTGGATGTCGAACTGGAAAATCGCCTCGACCACTTGCGAGAAGAATATACCCTTTCCTTTGAAGGTGCTAAAGAACGGTATCCATTGATGATGCCTGCCGACGAAGCTCAAAAAAGGGTGAAGCTCATCAAGCTTGCAATCGAGGAACTGGGGACGGTGAATTTAGGTGCAATTGATGAATACGCACGTGTAGCTGAACGCTATGAATTCCTTCTTAGTCAAAAGGAAGACCTTCAACAGGCGAAAGATACATTATTCCAAGTCATCGATGAAATGGATGATGAAATGAAACGCCGCTTTGCGGATACTTTCTATTCGATCCGTAAAGAATTCGAACAAGTCTTCAAAGCTTTATTTGGCGGAGGCAGAGCGGAGCTGAAACTGACGAATCCTGATGATTTGCTAAATACAGGGGTGGATATCATTGCACAGCCTCCCGGAAAAAAACTGCAAAATTTGAGCCTCTTATCCGGCGGAGAACGAGCATTGACAGCCATAGCCCTTTTATTCTCGATTCTAAAAGTGCGTCCTGTTCCTTTCTGTATCCTTGACGAAGTCGAGGCAGCGCTAGATGAGGCGAATGTCGTCCGGTTCAGCCAATTTTTAAGAAAGTTCAGCAGGGAAACGCAGTTCATCGTGATTACTCACCGCAAAGGCACGATGGAAGAGGCAGATGTCCTATACGGCATTACGATGCAGGAGTCAGGCGTCTCCAAACTTGTTTCCGTCCGGATGGAAGAATCAGAAAACTTTATGGAAGTTTAAAATTCATGAATTAGAGGAAGTGGGACAATGAGTTTTTTCAAAAAGTTAAAAGAGAAATTTACTACTCAGGAAGAAAAAGAAAAATCAGTTGAAGCAGAAGTATCCATTGGGGAAAAATTCAAACAAGGTTTGACAAAGACGAGGAATTCCTTTACTGGAAGGGTTAATGAACTTGTTGCCCGTTATCGGAAAGTGGATGAGGACTTCTTTGAAGAACTTGAAGAAATCCTGATACAGGCTGATGTAGGCTTTGATACTGTGATGGAACTGATTGATCAATTAAAAATGGAAGTCAAGCTTCGCAATATCTCTGATACGAGGGAAGTGCAGTCCGTTATTTCCGAAAAGCTTGTTGAAATCTACCAAGGTGATGATGAAGCGACTTCTAGCCTGAATATACAAGAAGAAGGTTTGACGGTCATTTTGTTTGTAGGGGTTAATGGGGTAGGTAAGACGACGACCATTGGTAAACTTGCCCACAAATTCAAAACAGAAGGAAAATCTGTCGTATTGGCTGCAGGGGATACCTTCCGTGCCGGTGCGATTGAACAGCTTGAGGTTTGGGGTGAGCGTGTCGGTGTCAGTGTAATCAAACAGGGTGAAGGCTCTGACCCAGCAGCTGTCATGTTCGACGCCATTCAGGCCGCCAAGGCACGAAAAGCGGATATCCTTATCTGTGACACTGCCGGTCGCTTGCAGAATAAAGTGAATTTAATGAAGGAATTGGAAAAGGTGAAACGTGTAATTGAACGTGAAGTACCAGGTGCACCACACGAGGTGCTGCTTGCCCTTGATGCGACAACTGGGCAAAATGCCCTTATCCAGGCCAAGACATTCAAGGAAGCGACAAATGTTTCCGGTATTGTTTTAACAAAGCTTGATGGCACCGCAAAAGGTGGAATTGTTTTGGCGATTCGCAATGAATTGGCCATTCCCGTTAAATTTGTCGGGCTAGGTGAAAAAATGGATGATCTACAGGAATTCGATGCCGAGAAATATGTTTATGGCCTTTTTGCTGATATCATCGATAAAGAAGAGGTTTAAGGGAAAATTGTAAGCCGGAAGAGTTCATTCTCTTCTGGTTTTTTTACCATGATAATTGGAGGACCAATTGAAGAAAGGTCCAAAAAAGAAGCGGGAAATGAAAAAATAATGCTTTGCAAACACGTGGTAAGGAGTTTAACTTGACATCAAATAAACAAGGCTTTACAATATAAACTTGTAAAGGGTTTTCACTTAACAGCAGGGAGGCTTGCTAAGATGCTTGAAAAGACAACGCGGATTAATTATTTGTATGACTTTTACCAATCGTTGTTAACAGAGAAGCAGCAGAGCTACATGTCCCTCTACTATCTGGATGATTACTCTCTTGGCGAGATTGCCGATGAATACGAAGTCAGTAGGCAGGCAGTCTATGATAATATAAAAAGAACAGAAGCGATGCTTGAGGAATATGAAGCAAAGCTATTGTTATTTCAAAAGTTTCAAGAGCGTAACCAGTGGATTGCGAATATGAAGGGACTCATAGAAAAGGAATCCTTTTCAAAAGAGAAGCTGCTAGACGCAATCACAACGCTTGAGAAGTTGGATTAGGAGGCGGCAATATGGCATTTGAAGGATTGGCCGACCGACTGCAGAGCACGATGCAAAAGATCCGTGGAAAAGGGAAGGTCAACGAAGCGGACGTTAAAGAAATGATGCGTGAAGTTCGATTGGCCCTGCTTGAAGCGGATGTTAACTTTAAAGTCGTGAAGGATTTTGTAAAACGTGTCAGTGAACGTTCGGTAGGTCAGGAAGTGCTGAAAAGCTTAACCCCCGGTCAACAGGTAATTAAAGTAGTTAAGGAAGAATTGACTGAGCTAATGGGCGGCGAACAGAGCAAGATTGCCGTTGCCTCGAAACCACCGACTGTCATTATGATGGTAGGTCTTCAGGGTGCTGGTAAAACGACGACCACCGGAAAGCTTGCCAATCTTCTTAGAAAAAAATACAACCGCAAGCCATTGCTCGTTGCGGCTGATATTTACCGTCCGGCGGCGATTAAGCAGCTCGAAACACTTGGCAAACAATTAAGCATGCCTGTTTTCTCCCTTGGGGACCAGGTCAGCCCTGTTGAAATTGCCAAACAGGCAATTGAAAAAGCTAAGGAAGAACATCATGACTATGTGTTGATTGATACCGCAGGCCGTCTTCATGTGGATGAAAACTTGATGGGCGAACTGAAGGATATCAAAGAGTTGACAAAACCTGATGAAATCTTCCTGGTTGTCGATGCGATGACAGGTCAGGATGCGGTCAATGTAGCCCAAAGCTTCAATGAACAGCTAGGCCTGACAGGAGTCGTATTAACGAAACTTGATGGGGATACACGTGGTGGTGCGGCACTTTCAATTCGTTCAGTCACCGACACGCCGATCAAATTCGTCGGTATGGGTGAAAAATTGGATGCACTTGAAGCGTTCCATCCAGAGCGGATGGCGTCAAGGATCCTCGGCATGGGTGATGTATTGACCCTTATCGAAAAAGCACAGGCCAATGTAGATGAAGAAAAAGCGAAAGAATTAGAGAAAAAGATGCGTACCGCCACTTTTACCTTTGATGATTTCCTTGATCAGCTTGGTCAGGTGCGGAATATGGGACCGCTTGATGATATTCTGAAAATGATTCCCGGTGCGAATAAAATGAAAGGGATGGACAACCTTCAGATCGATGAGAAACAGATCGGTCATGTTGAAGCTATCATCCGTTCAATGACAACGCATGAAAAGGAACATCCGGAAACCATGAATGCATCCCGCAAGAAACGGATTGCAAAAGGAAGCGGCAGATCGATTCAAGAAGTGAACCGTCTACTGAAGCAATTCGAAGAAATGAAAAAGATGATGAAACAGGTCACGAACATGCAAAAAGGAAAGAAAAAGGGATTCAAATTCCCGTTCATGTAAGGTTTATTTCAGGTCTAAACTGAGGCGAATACGGGTCGAAGCCATGTATTTCAACACTTTTTTTACCTGTTAAGAAAAAAACCTTTACAAACATGCAAGACATTTGATATTATACTATCTTGTGTGAAACTATTCGGAGGTGCTTATTTAAAATGGCAGTAAAAATTCGCTTAAAACGTATGGGAGCTAAAAAATCTCCTTTCTATCGTATTGTAGTTGCAGATTCTCGTTCACCACGTGACGGACGTTACATTGAAGTGGTAGGAACTTATAACCCGGTTGCTCAACCAGCTAAAGTTGAAATCAACGAAGAGCTTGCTCTTAAATGGTTACAAGATGGAGCTAAACCATCTGATACAGTTCGTAACTTATTCTCTACACAAGGCATCATGGAAAAATTCCATGTTGCAAAAAACAGCAAGTAATCGACGGTAGTTGATGAAAGCACTTATTGAAACGATTGTTTCAGCACTTGTGGATTATCCGGAAGAGGTCATCGTGACCTCCAAGGAAGAATCCGACCGGATTGTTTATATCCTCTCCGTTCATAAAGAGGATATGGGCAAGGTGATCGGTAAACAAGGGCGTGTTGCTAAGGCGATTCGGACTGTGGTATATGCAGCAGGATCTTCACAGCAGAAGAAAATCTATTTGGAGATTTCCGAATAAGGAGGGTTAATACCCCTCCTTTTTTTGTACTTCAAGAAAGTGAAATTTCGACTTGGATCCTAATTGAATAGACCCGGACTTTAAACTTTACGCCTTTTTAAGACGCATCTTTTACCGATTTACGTTATACTTAAGAGAATGACCCCCATTTCAAAAAGATTACCCCATCATACATATTTTTTGAAGGAAATAAGAAATCATAGATAATAGGAGGTGCTGGAATGAAAATTCTCCAAAATGTAATCGTTAACCAAGTATTAACGGAATCCAGCAAGAATCAGCTCCTCGAGAAATACAAGTCAAAACGCCTTCAGCTTCAAAAAGAGAGTGAACAGCTTCGCTTTGAACTGAAAAAACTTGAAAAAACAAGAACTCTCCAACCTGCTAGTCTCCGTGCTCATTTTGAAAAAGAAATAAACCAGAGGCAAGAAAAAATTAAACTGCTTGAATTTCAGATGGAGCAGTTGGAGATCCTTCCCGCAGGTAGTGAATTGAAGGAACGGGAAGTTCAAAGTATCATTGATGTGGAAATTGGGGCAGATTGGGACGAAATCATGGCAACGAAGACCATTGTCATAAAAGATGGAATCGTCTCGGAAATTCGTTAGAGGTGAAAGAATGGAAAAATGGTTTAATGTAGGTAAAATTGTCAACACACATGGTCTTTTAGGAGAAGTCCGTGTAATTTCTTCAACAGACTTTCCAGAAAAACGATACAAAGTGGGAAATACTCTGTATCTGTTTAGGGACACGGAGAAAAAACCTTTGCCCCTCATCATCAGGTCGCATCGCACCCATAAAAACTTTAACCTATTGACGTTCGAGAACTATTATAACGTCGGACAGGTCGAGGCATTTAAAAACGGGGTCCTGAAAGTGAAGGAGGCGCAGCTTGGTAAATTGGACGAAGGTGAGTTCTACTTCCATGAAATCATCGGCTGTTCGGTATTTACGGATGAAGGAATGGAAGTTGGGGAAATCGTTGAGGTTCTTACGCCTGGTGCCAATGATGTTTGGGTCATTAAGAAAGCTGGCAGTAAGGACATCCTGATCCCGTATATTGAACAAATTGTTAAAGAAGTGGATATTTCCGCTAAAAAGGTCATCATTACACCTATGGAAGGACTTTTAGACTGATGAAAATCGATGTGCTTTCGCTTTTTCCAGAAATGTTCGAAGGGGTATTTGGTTCGTCAATCTTAAAAAAGGCTGCGGAAAAGCAGGCTGTCAGCTATAAGGTGACCAATTTTCGAGATTATGCAGATAATAAGCATTCGACAGTAGACGATTATCCTTATGGAGGCGGTGCTGGAATGGTATTAAAGGCACAGCCGATCTTTGATGCTGTGGAAGCTCTTAAAGGACAAGGAGAGCTAACCCCAAGGGTAGTCCTCCTTTGTCCTCAGGGAGAGCGTTACACGCAGAAAAAAGCCGAAGAGTTTGCTGAAGAAGAACATCTCATTTTCATTTGCGGGCATTATGAAGGGTATGATGAGCGCATCCGGGAGCATGTCGTAACGGATGAAATATCTATTGGTGACTTTGTGCTTACAGGCGGGGAATTGGGCGCAATGGTCATTATTGACAGCGTTGTTCGCTTGCTGCCGGGCGTTTTGGGAAATGTTGACTCCCCGATCCTTGATTCCTATTCTTCTGGTTTGTTAGAGCATCCCCATTATACTAGACCTGCAGATTTCCGGGGAATGAAAGTTCCCGATCCGCTAATATCCGGGAATCATAAAAAAATCGATGAATGGCGGATGAAGGAATCTCTGCGCAGAACTTGGATTCGACGTCCGGATTTGCTCGATAGTTATGAACTATCGGAAGTTGAAAAAAAATTATTGTCCGAGATTAAAAAAGAAGACTGATGCCTATTGCATCGACGTTTAGAGTATGATAGGATATACCTTGTGACTTGGGCAAAATGCTCAGTCTTATAACGATGTTCCGCTGCAAACAATAAGTATTTGCAAGAGCGTCCAGGAGGAGTTGAAATCGATGCAAAATCTTATTAACGAAATCACAAAAGAACAACTTCGCTCAGATCTTCCATCATTCAGACCTGGTGACACAGTACGTGTACACGTAAAGGTTATTGAAGGAACTCGCGAACGTATCCAGTTGTTTGAAGGCGTTGTAATCAAACGTCGTGGCGGCGGAGTTAGTGAAACTTTCACAGTACGTAAGATCTCTTACGGCGTTGGAGTAGAACGTGCTTTCCCTGTTCACACACCAAAAATTGCGAAACTAGAAGTTATCCGTCACGGTAAAGTACGTCGTGCGAAACTTTATTACCTACGCGAACTTCGTGGTAAAAAAGCACGTATTAAAGAAATTCGTCGTTAATTCTTCGAATATCTTCATGCGGGTTTACCATGATCCACATAAGGTGAATAACCAAACAGTATCATGCAAAAAAAGGGAGCTTGTTTATCAGGCTCCCTTTTTGCACTTTAAGAAACGATGAATGCACATAGGGTGAAAGCTATATAGAATCCTGCTCGCTATAGCGTCCGCAACATGTTAAAATAATTGTTGATATGCTTCAAAAAGGGTGGATAATGATGGCGAAAAAGAAAAATGAATTGTGGGAATGGACAAAGGCGGTCATAATCGCGGTTATAGCGGCGACGCTGATTCGTTATTTCCTCTTGGCTCCTATTGTTGTGGACGGCAATTCCATGATGCCGACATTAAAGGATACGGACCGCATGATCGTTAATAAAATCTCCTATTCGATTGGCGAACCCAAAAGATTCGACATTATCGTTTTCGAAGCTCCAGAAGGCAAAGATTACATAAAGCGGGTCATCGGATTGCCAGGGGAAAAAGTTGAATATAGAAATGATACTCTTTACGTGAATGGAAAAGCTTATGATGAGCCATACTTGGATGAATATAAAGAACAATTGATTGATGGCGGGGCTTTGACGGAACCTTTTACATTAAGTGATGTAATAGAACAAGGAACGGTGCCTGAAGATCACCTATTCGTCCTGGGGGATAATCGCCGTTTCAGCAAGGATAGCCGCCATATTGGTGTAGGTGTCGTTCCTTACGATAAAGTGTTAGGAAAAACTAAATTAGTTTATTGGCCGATCGAAGACTTTCGATTGGCGGAATAGTAGGAAGGTGGATTCCATTGACAATACAGTGGTTCCCTGGCCATATGGCCAAAGCAAGACGGGAAGTAACAGAGAAATTAAAACTGATCGACATCATCTTTGAACTTGTGGATGCCCGGATTCCGGCATCTTCACGAAATCCGATGATCGACGAAATCATTCAGCATAAACCGAGGGTCATCCTTTTGAATAAAGCTGATATGGCGGATCCGGCAAAAACGAATATGTGGCTGGAACATTATAAATCGCAGGGGAAAACGGCGATTGCCATTAACTCACAGGCAGGAAACGGTTTAAACCAGATTACAGCTGCATCCAAAAATCTTTTAAAAGAAAAGTATGAGCGGATGGAATCAAGAGGAATAAAGCCGAGAGCGATCCGTGCCATGATAGTCGGCATTCCGAACGTGGGGAAATCGACTTTAATCAATCGACTTGCCAAAAAGAACATTGCCAAAACAGGAAATACACCTGGAGTCACGAAAGCGCAGCAATGGATAAAAGTGGGTAAGGAATTGGAATTGCTCGACACGCCGGGGATTCTCTGGCCGAAATTCGAGGATCAAGAAGTAGGTTTGAAGCTTGCTTTGACAGGTGCGATCAAGGATACGATTTTAAACTTGCACGAAGTCTCATTATATGGCCTTCGCTTTTTGGAAAAAGAATATCCGGAAAGATTGAAATCCCGTTATAACCTGGATGTAATTCCACAGGAAACGCTCGAATTGTTCGATGCTGTCGGAAAGTTCAGGGGCTGTTTAGCATCTGGGGGCTTCATCGATTATGACAAAACCGCAGAGTTGGTCGTACGTGAAATCCGTTCAGAAAAGATGGGCCCGCTTACGTTCGAGGTTCCTTCGGATTATGAAAAGGATGATATCCCCGAATAAGATTAACATTGACTTGAGTGTTGTAATACGGAGCTGGAGTTGGATGTCGAAAAGATTTTTTCTTTTTGATGTCTCTTTTCCGCTCCGTATTTTTGTCTGAACTGTAGAAAAGAAGCAAGACTGCCGATAATTAATATGATGGGTGATAAAAGATGATAACTGCAATGAGCATTAAGGAAATCTCCTTAAAGTTAAAGACGATAAGAGAGCCGGAAGATTCATTTTTACAGAAATGCCGGGAGGACGGACGGAAGGGAGTAACCGACTTAGTAAACAAATGGCAAAGAACTTATGAAAAAGAACAACAGGTAAGGGATGCTTTCACGGAAATGACAGAGTTTGAAAGGCAATTACGGAAACAAGGGTTTTCCATTCTCGCTGGCATCGATGAAGTGGGAAGAGGACCTCTTGCAGGACCGGTTGTGACAAGTGCAGTCATCTTGCCTGATTCTTTTTATTTGCCAGGGCTTAATGATTCTAAAAAGATTCCGGAGTCAAAAAGGGAACAGTTTTATGAGATGATTTTTAAGGAAGCGATATCCGTAGGTGTAGGTGTTGTACATAGCGAAGTAATTGATGAAATCAATATATATCAAGCTACGAAAAAGGCAATGGTGGCTGCAGTGAACGATCTGTCAGAACTTCCGGATCATTTGTTGATCGATGCGATGGAACTGGATGTGCCGATTCCCCAGCTTTCGCTCATAAAGGGGGACGCAAGAAGCATTAGCATCTCTGCGGCATCCATAATAGCCAAGGTGACTCGTGATAGGATGATGAAGGAATATGGTGAAAAATATCCGGAATATGGTTTTGAAAAGCACATGGGTTACGGGACAAGCCAACATTTAGAAGCTCTCGACATACACGGGCTTACACCTTGGCATAGAAGAAGTTTTGCACCGGTTAAGGAAATCGCTGCACGAACGAAGGAATAAGGGGGGGATGAGTGGTGCAATCCATAAAAAGCAGTCAACCCGTAGCTTCACCCATTGAAATAAAAGGAACTGCGAGTTTGAAAAACGGGCAAATCCTTTTCGGGAAGGTGAATAAGTTTTTTCTTAACCAAACGGCCGAGGTACAGGTTGGCCATCAAAAAATGGTTGCCACTCTTGATATCCCGCTTCGTACAGGAGTGAAGTATTGGTTTCAAGTGCAGCAACAAATTGAGGGGTGTGTCGTGTTAAAAGCTTTAGATTCCCCCAATTTAAACGTTTCTGGCTTAAAGGGAACAGTTGCACAATTGATCGCTCACCTCGGCATAAAACCTGAACCGGCCGCAACCAAGCTTGCCGAATACCTGCTGACAAACCGCCTTCCGATAACCAAGGAAACTTTTCAATCCGCTTTGCGATGGTTAAAAGCTGCTGATGCTGCAGAAGTTGGTCTGCCTGTAATAAAAACAATGTTCATTCAGCAACTGCCTTTTGTAAAAGGTGTATTTGATGCATTATTTACGCAGTCCAAAGGTGAACCTTTCCACAAACTCCTCAGTGGCTTCAGGCAGCAGCTGCAGGATGGTGGGGCAGTAACGAGGACTGCCTCCAAGCTAATGGAGGTATTGGACTCTTTACATGTTGCCAAACAGAACCAGCTTCAACAAATCGGTTTACAAAAACTTGTGACCGCTTGGCTGAATTCCGATTCAACGCCAGAAATGAAATCCGGGGCATTTTCCCTGCTTCAAAAGACGGGTTTCGTTCCAAAGGGAATGACGGAATCCGTCTTTCTGGAAAGTTTAATGGATGGAGCTGAGGTTAGGTCCGGTATTCCTAAAAATTCAGCGATTGATAAATTACACCAAGGATTGCAGCTGCTTTCCGCAGCTAAAGGCGGAGCATTTGCACAAGTTGAAGAAATCGAAATGGCTATTAACCGCATATTGAATAGTCATGATCATGAGAAGGCAAAACTGCCGATTGATATCCACTCGATGCAGAGAAAAAACATTTCTGCAGAAAAACTTACCCCTCTTGCCTTTCATTTACTCCAGAATGCTTTTGCCGAAGCGATAGCTACAAAGGCAGTAGACGGAAAAATAGAAGCGAATGACCTTATAGGCTACTTGAATAAGGACACAGAGCAAGTAGCTGAGTCGAAGGGTAAAGCTGCTGAATTACTGTTTCGGTCGCTTAATAAGCCTCCTGAGGCCCAATCCACTAGGATTAATGAGAAGCTGGTCCTTTCACATGTATTGGCAGCTGATTTTCAAACAATCGATTTCACCCATGGACCTTCTGTCGCACACCAACTGAAAGAAATGACCAAGATCCTTGGACTCCAGCTGGAACATGCACTCATTAATTTTTCCAGGAGATGATTTGGCGGATTTTCCCAATGATTTAGAGACACTTAAACCACTGCTGCTTAAATTGCTGAATGAGCAAATTCCGGCAGCTATCAAGGAAAGGGCAAAACAAATCCTGAATCGGATTACTGCGCAACAGATCCTTTCACAGGAAAACGGGCCGATTCAGAATTTACTCCTTACAATTCCACTCAATCTGGGATCTACTAAAACGGATCTGACGTTACAATGGAGCGGAAGGAAGACAAAAGAAGGCAAAATAGACCCGGATTACTGCCGAGTCCTATTTTATTTAGAGTTGGAGCACCTTGAAGAGACGGTCATCGACATGCAGGTTCAAAACCGAATCATAAAAGTGACGGTCATCAATGGGCATGGTGCAACCCTTGAAGAGGCAGCCGGTCAATACCTTGACATCCTGAGAGAGAATCTTGGGAAAATGGATTACAGATTATCAGGAGTTTCGTTTGTAAATCCCGTATATGAAAAAGAGCGGGACCTTAGGGGGGAACCGATTCCTTTTACAGAAGCAGGTTCATATAGTGGAGTGGATATTCGAATATGATAAATGATAAACGAAAAGAAGCCATTGCTTTAAAGTATGATCAAAAGACATCCAAAGCGCCCGTCATATTGGCCAAAGGGAAAGGGAAAACGGCTGAAACTATTATGGAAAAGGCCATGAAACTCGATATACCGGTCCAAAGGGACGAATCGCTTGCTGCACTTTTAGGTCAATTGGATATAAATCAAACGATTCCTGAAGAATTGTATGGAGCTGTTGCAGAGGTATTTGCATTCATTTATAAAGTTGACAAGGACATGAATCGGTAGGAGACTAACCATCTGGTTTCACCAATGGGTTTCTGTTGGTTTATGTAGAATTTTAGGGGAATTACCGACGATTTTTCATTATATTAAAAAAATACTAAACTATTTGTTAAAGGACAAGGCGCCATGGCTTTGTCCTTTTGCTTTTCCTTTGAATCAAGACCAGGATAACCGTAGTTCTTCATGAGAATATCTTTGGATCAATAAATTGAAAAGGCTTTCATGGAAGTGTTTTTGATAGAAATATGACTCTTTTTGTACTAGAATTGCAGATCCGAAACAAATGATATTAATAAGAAAAAAACACAAGGGCGCAGAAGGTTTTTTCTATTTTTTTAAAGGGTAAGGAAGTATATTATAATAATATTTTAAAAATTATGTGAAAGAATATTATGCACGAGGGAGAATTTTGTTGTAATATGATAGAGAAAACACGCATTAAATTTCAAGGTTGTTTTTTAGTAGATAAGGAGGATGGGAAATGAATATCCATGAGTATCAGGGGAAAGAGATATTGCGACAATACGGGGTATCCGT
The DNA here is from genome assembly GCF_001054655.1 of Bacillus sp. 220_BSPC. NCBI lineage: Bacteria > Bacillati > Bacillota > Bacilli > Caryophanales > Bacillaceae > Bacillus > Bacillus sp. 220_BSPC. The sequence goes on along the minus strand of NZ_JVPL01000188.1, from coordinate 123,987 downwards.
TCCAAATGGCCGGGTTGCCTTTACTGTTGATGAAGCAGTTGAAGCAGCGAAGGAGTTAGGTACGGAAGTTGTTGTCGTCAAAGCTCAAATTCATGCGGGCGGCCGCGGTAAAGCCGGCGGAGTCAAGGTAGCAAAGAATCTTGATGAAGCACGTACATATGCAGAAGAGATTCTTGGCAAGACACTGGTGACCCATCAAACGGGACCTGAAGGCAAGGAAGTTAAGCGTTTACTTATTGAAGAAGGCTGCGACATTACGAAAGAGTATTATATCGGGCTTGTCCTTGACCGTGCTACGGACAGTGTCGTATTGATGGCTTCTGAAGAAGGCGGTACGGAAATTGAGGAAGTGGCCGAAAAGACACCAGAGAAAATATTCAAAGAAGTAATCGATCCGGTTGTAGGCCTGACTGGTTTCCAAGCACGGAGGATTGCATTCAATATCAATATTCCGGCTCCACTTATAAATAAAGCTTCCAAACTGATGATTAACCTATATACAGCTTTCGTTGAAAAGGATTGCTCAATCGCAGAAATCAACCCATTAGTGGTAACGGGTGACGGCGATGTAATGGCGCTTGATGCTAAATTGAACTTCGATGATAATGCGATTTACCGCCATAAGGACATCGCGGAGTACCGTGATTTGGATGAAGAGGATGCGAAAGAGATTGAAGCATCAAAACATGGCCTAAGTTACATATCGCTTGACGGAAATATCGGATGCATGGTTAATGGTGCCGGGCTTGCTATGGCGACGATGGACATCATTAAACATTATATGGGAGATCCGGCTAACTTCCTTGACGTTGGTGGCGGCGCCACTGAGGAAAAAGTAAAAGAGGCTTTCAAAATCATCCTTTCCGATCAAAATGTTAAAGGCATCTTCGTTAATATCTTCGGAGGAATCATGAAATGTGACATCATCGCTACAGGCGTCGTGGCTGCTGCCAAAGAGCTAGGCTTGGATGTCCCTCTTGTTGTTCGTCTTGAAGGAACGAATGTGGACCTTGGCAAAAAGATTCTAAAAGAGTCAGGTTTAAATATTACGGCTGCTGAATCAATGGCAGATGGAGCACAAAAAATAGTATCACTTGTAGGATAATAGGCAGGGGGGAACATAATGAGCGTTTATATTAATAAAGATACGAAAGTGATCGTTCAGGGAATCACTGGTGCAACAGCATTATTTCATACAAAACAAATGTTGGAATACGGCACGAAAATCGTAGGGGGAGTCACTCCGGGTAAAGGTGGAACAGAAGTGGAAGGGGTACCTGTATTCAATACAGTTTCCGAAGCTGTCACTGAAACCGGTGCGAGTGCATCTGTTATCTATGTACCGGCACCATTTGCTGCCGATGCAATTCTTGAAGCCGTAGACGCAGAACTTGATCTTGCCATTTGTATCACGGAACATATTCCTGTACTGGATATGGTCAAGGTGAAGCGCTACATGGAAGGCAAAAAAACTCGCTTGATCGGACCGAACTGCCCAGGTGTCATTACTCCTGAAGAGTGTAAGATTGGTATCATGCCAGGGTATATCCACAAAAAAGGACATGTAGGCGTAGTTTCTCGTTCTGGAACTTTGACATATGAAGCTGTTCACCAATTATCGCAAGCAGGCATCGGGCAATCTTCGGCTGTCGGTATCGGTGGAGATCCCGTTAACGGAACGGATTTCATTGATGTTTTAAAAGCGTTCAATGAAGATCCGGAAACACATGCGGTGATCATGATCGGGGAAATCGGCGGAACGGCGGAAGAAGAAGCGGCAATCTGGGTGAAGGAAAATATGACTAAGCCAGTTGTTGGTTTCATTGGTGGCCGTACGGCTCCTGCCGGTAAACGCATGGGACATGCTGGTGCCATTATCTCAGGAGGAAAAGGGACGGCTGACGAGAAAATCCGCGTCATGAACGAATGTGGAATTAAAGTTGCCGAAACTCCATCCGTAATGGGAGAAACATTGATTTCCGTTTTAAAAGAAAAAGATATTTACGAACCTTGTAAAACACATTGATTTAAGCTGGGCCGACCTTTTTTTGGGTCGGTCTTTATTTCCTCGAATTTCCTCGGGAGAGACCAAGTACATCACTATCAACCTACCTTTAAAAATATCCGATTAGGGGCGTTTCCGATTGAATAAAAAAGAAAAGTTAATCCATCTCCATCATTGCCGCGGAGCAGGATGGAAAACAATCCAAGCAATCATGTCCAAAGACCCATCATTATCTTCCCTGTTCACGACGAATTACGTTGAATGGGCAAAAATGCTCCCTATCCCTTCAAATAAGCTTAACCTCTTTCTCAAAGATTTACATTCACTCCATTCCATCGAAAAACTTAAAAAATACGAAGATAGCCAAATCCATTGTTTAACGATCTTCGATGATGAATATCCTTTTTTGCTAAAGCAAATATTCGATCCTCCGTGGGTTCTTTATTTTAAAGGTGATAAGAAGCTTTTAACAAGGAAGAATACCCTAGGTGTTGTTGGGACACGCAAGCCAACCTCGTATGGGCTGGAGGCCTTAAAAACGATTCTATTACCGCTTGTAAAGAAAAAGTTCGTGATCATAAGCGGAATGGCGGCTGGAATCGATGCAGAGTCACATAAGATCGCATTAAGGGAAGGCGGAGATACGATCGGGGTTTTAGGCGGAGGGCTTAAGCAAATATATCCGAAATCCAATTTTACCCTTGCTGAAGAAATCATGAATAAAGGCCTGCTTATATCTGAGACTCCACCGGAAGTGAAGGCGGAACCATGGATGTTTCCACTTAGGAATCGAATCATCAGCGGATTATCACAGGGCGTATTCGTGGTAGAGGCAAAAGAAAGAAGCGGTTCCCTTATTACGGCACAAGCTGCTTTGGAACACGGCAGGGAAGTATTTGCGCTTCCTGGTAATGTTACGAGCCCTGAATCATTGGGTACCAATCAATTGATTTATGATGGTGCCAAACTTGTTTTTAGCTCCAGGCAGATCGAGGAAGAGTTTTGAACAATATAATATAGAAGATAGACGGAGAATCAAACGGGAAAATTGAAAAAATAGGTGCTTTTTTTGAAGGGTGGGTTGAATTATTAGACAAAAAGGTTGAAAATATTGTAAAACTGTTATAAGTTTTGCAAATGGCACCTCTTGTCAAAAAACTAGAAATAAATGAATCAGCATGCTTTGAAAAGTAAAGAGGTGTTGACAAATGATTTTTGAATGATTAATAATAGTGAAGATTTATATTACCTCTTTGAGGAGGATTTATTGGATGTCAGAATACTTAGTGATTGTGGAATCGCCCGCAAAGGCGAAAACAATAGAACGTTACTTGGGAAAAAAATATAAAGTAAAGGCTTCCATGGGGCATGTACGTGATTTGCCTAAAAGTCAAATGGGTGTCGATGTTGAACATGAATATGAACCTAAATATATAACTATCCGCGGCAAAGGCCCGGTTTTAAAAGAATTGAAAACTGCTGCAAAAAAAGCGAAAAAAATCTATCTCGCGGCTGACCCCGACAGGGAAGGGGAAGCAATTGCCTGGCATTTGGCTCACAGTCTTGATGTTGACGTTAACTCAGATTGCCGCGTGGTATTCAACGAGATCACGAAAGAGGCTATCAAGGAATCATTTAAATCGCCAAGGCCAATAAATATGAAATTGGTTGATGCTCAGCAGGCAAGAAGGGTCTTGGACCGTTTGGTCGGATACAATATAAGCCCGTTATTGTGGAAAAAAGTGAAAAAGGGCTTAAGCGCGGGACGGGTCCAATCGGTTGCTGTACGGATGATCATTGACCGGGAGAAGGAGATCAAAGATTTTATCCCGGAAGAGTATTGGACAATCAAGGCTGATTTTGTAAAAGGAAAAGAACAGTTTGAAGGTTCTTTCTTCAGCCTTGGCGGCGAGAAGAAGGAATTAAATACCGAAGAGGACGTCAAAAAAGTGCTCGCTTCTTTAAATGGCGGCGAATTTACGATAGGAGCTGTGGCTAAAAAGGAAAGAAGGCGTAATCCAGCAGCACCTTTTACAACTTCTTCCCTGCAACAGGAAGCGGCACGTAAATTGAATTTCCGTGCGAAGAAAACCATGATGCTTGCTCAGCAGCTTTATGAAGGAATCGAGCTTGGCAAGGAAGGTACAGTCGGGTTAATCACTTATATGAGAACCGATTCGACCCGGATTTCAGATAGTGCCAAAGAGGAAGTCCATACGTTCATTCAAAATAGTTATGGTAAAGAATATGTTCAGGTCGAGCAGCGCAAGGAGAAAAAACAAACTAATGCCCAGGACGCGCATGAAGCCGTCAGGCCAACAAGCACATTACGTGAACCGGGCGTAGTCAAGGAGTTCTTATCCAGAGATCAATTCCGTCTTTATAAATTGATTTGGGAACGATTCGTTTCCAGTCAAATGTCTTCGGCGGTCATGGATACGATGAGCATCGACCTGCATAACGGGGATGTCATCTTCAGGGCTAATGGTTCAAAAATTAAATTTCCGGGTTTCATGAAGGTATATGTTGAAGGGTCCGATGACTCGGTGGAAGAAAAGGAAAATGCACTTCCTGATGTGAAAAAAGGAGATCAATTCTTTTCAAAAGATATCGAGCCGAAGCAGCATTTCACACAGCCTCCGCCCCGATATACTGAAGCCCGTCTGGTCAAGACCCTAGAGGAACTGGGAATAGGCCGTCCGTCTACATATGCGCCTACCTTGGATACGATCCAAAAACGGGGCTATGTTACCTTGGATAATAAACGGTTCATCCCGACAGAGCTTGGTGAGATCGTTCTCGAATTGATACGCGAATTCTTCCCGGATATTCTCGATGCAGAGTTCACTGCCAAGATGGAACAGGAATTTGACAGCGTTGAGGAAGGCAATATTGAATGGATTAAGGTCATCGATGAATTTTATAAAGAATTTGCAATTCATTTGGCTAAAGCCGAAGTCGAGATGGAGAAAATTGAAATCAAAGATGAACCTGCAGGTGAAGATTGCGTGGAGTGCGGACATGGGATGGTCTTTAAGATGGGACGTTATGGAAAGTTCATGGCATGCAGTAATTTCCCGGATTGCCGTAACACCAAACCAATCGTCAAAGAAATCGGTGTCAAATGCCCAAAATGTAAAGAAGGAAATATCATTGAAAGGAAAAGTAAAAAACGCCGCATATTTTACGGGTGTGATACTTACCCTGGATGTGACTTCATATCTTGGGATAAACCGCTGCCGCGGAGTTGTCCAAAATGTGAAGGTACACTTGTTGAGAAAAAACTCAAAAAAGGTGTCCAGGTCCAGTGCATGGATTGTGATTTTAAAGAAATGCCCCAAGCATAGAATAGGCCTTGAAATCGTTTACTTTCCTTGTGAACTATTGAAAAACCCTAAATATAAATGGACTCGGCATCTGCCGGGTTTCTTTATGTTCAGGGAAGTATGATATCATGGTGATAGGTGGATTTACTTCCAAGAAGAAAATGGATAAAGCTTGAAACTTTTTTATTTAGGCCTTGTGATGTAAAATTCAGTGGACAAGTACATTCTTTTAAAGATATAATTCCTATTTGCGTCCGTTACCCTTTTAGTAAATAAGGATGGCATATTTTTAAAATAATCGTTAGCAGGAATGAGTATTTCGGGTATAAATACATAGATATCGTTAAAAATGAAACTTCTGGAAAGCAGTTTTAATGATAAATGATCCTGTCTTATCATATCTATACATGGAGGTTCGAAAAATGAAAGAAACAAAAGTAAGTGTAATCGGTGCTGGGCTTGCTGGAAGTGAGGCGGCGTGGCAGTTAGCTAAAAGAGGAATTAAAGTCGATCTATATGAAATGCGCCCTGTAAAACAAACGCCAGCCCATCATACCGATAAATTCGCTGAACTTGTTTGTTCCAATTCACTTCGGGCAAATACGTTAACAAATGCAGTTGGTGTATTAAAAGAAGAAATGCGTATACTGGATTCGGTCATCATGTCCGCAGCGGATGCTTGTGCTGTACCGGCTGGCGGTGCATTAGCCGTTGATCGTCATGAATTTGCCGGTCTTGTTACGGAAAGGGTCAAAAATCATCCAAATGTGACGGTCATTAATGAAGAAGTGACGGAAATTCCGGAAGGTCCTACCGTCATTGCAACCGGTCCGCTTACAAGTCAGTCACTATCTGATAGCTTAAAGCAAATCATGGATGAAGAATACTTGTACTTTTATGATGCTGCCGCACCAATTCTTGAAAAAGACAGCATCAATATGGATAAAGTATATTTGAAATCCCGTTATGATAAAGGGGAAGCAGCTTATTTGAACTGTCCGATGACGGAAGAAGAGTTTGACCGTTTTTATGATGCATTGATTGCTGCTGAAACAGTCCCGCTTAAAGAATTCGAAAAAGAAATCTTTTTTGAAGGCTGCATGCCGATTGAAGTGATGGCATCACGTGGGAAGAAAACGATGTTATTTGGTCCATTGAAGCCTGTTGGCCTAGAAGATCCCAAAACGGGAAAACGCCCTTTTGCTGTAGTTCAATTGCGTCAGGATGATGCGGCAGGAACACTTTACAATATTGTTGGTTTTCAGACACATTTGAAATGGGGGCCGCAAAAAGAAGTATTGCAGCTCATACCCGGATTGGAAAATGCGGAAATTGTACGTTATGGGGTCATGCATCGAAACACTTTCATAAACTCACCTAATGTTTTGAAGCCAACATACCAATTCAAGAATCGGGATGATTTATTCTTTGCTGGTCAGATGACTGGCGTTGAAGGGTATGTTGAATCGGCTGCGTCGGGACTTGTCGCAGGTATCAATGCTGCAAGGATCGTCGAAGGTTTGGAGCCTATCATTTTCCCTGCGGAGACGACGATGGGCAGTATGGCAAGGTACATAACGTCGACGAATGGTAAGAGCTTCCAACCGATGAATGCCAACTTTGGATTGCTTCCTGACCTTGAAGTGAGAATCAAATCCAAAAAAGAGCGGAATGAAACGCATGCTAAACGCGCTTTGGACACAATTCAGAACTTTGTGAAAAATTTGTAAAATATTTGCCTGCTGTTTTAAAGTATGATACTATTTATTAGCCTTTGCGAGGTGTTTCCATGATTAATCAAAAAAAGGCATTATCATCCTTCATCGAATATTTACAAATTGAAAAGAACAGTTCACATTACACCATTGAAAATTACAAACGTGATATTCACGAATTTTTCCTGTTCCTTAATGAACAGGGGATTGAGGACATCACGTCCGTTGAATATCTTGATGTCCGGTTATATTTAACGAATTTATATGAGAAAAAACTTTCTAAGCGCACTGTTGCAAGAAAAACTTCTTGCTTGCGGAGCCTTTATAAATTTTTACTGCGTGAAGGTGATGTGAAGGATAACCCTTTTTCCCTTGCTTCTTTACCTAAAAAGGATCAAAGACTGCCACGTTTTCTCTATGAGAAGGAAATGGATCAGTTGTTTTCTTCTTTAAAGAAAGATTCACCGATAGGAATAAGGAACAATGCCTTACTGGAATTATTGTATGCTACAGGCATTCGCGTAAGTGAATGTTGTGATATTAAACTGCAGGATATCGATCTTTCCTTAGGGACGGTACTGATCCATGGAAAAGGAAAAAAAGATCGCTACGTTCCGGTTGGTAGATATGCACAGGAAGCGATAGATTTATACATACGTACAGCCAGGATGGAATTGACTTCGTCTGACGCCAAGGCGCATGTTTATTTATTTGTTAATTTTCGTGGAGACCCTCTGACACCTAGGGGAGTTCGCTATATATTGAATGAATTGATTAAAAAGTCAGCCGCAGATGGAAGTCTTCATCCCCATATGCTAAGGCATTCGTTTGCTACACACCTATTGAATAATGGGGCGGACATTCGCACGGTTCAGGAATTGCTTGGTCATTCAAAAATTTCATCAACGCAAGTGTATACGCATGTTACAAAAGACCAATTGAAAAAAGTCTACAATGCATCACATCCGCGGCCTTAAATGTTGAAAGGGGACACTTTATGACAACGATATTTGCAGTGCATCATAAAGGTGAATGTGCCATGTCCGGTGATGGGCAGGTTACTTTAGGAAATTCAGTAGTGATGAAGCATACAGCGAGGAAAGTAAGAAAAATCTTTAATGGTAATGTCCTTGCAGGTTTTGCTGGTTCCGTTGCAGATGCTTTCACTTTATTTGAGATGTTCGAAGCTAAACTTGAAGAGTATAATGGCAACCTTCAGCGCGCTGCCGTTGAAATGGCAAAGCAATGGAGAAGTGACAATGTATTGAGAAAGCTTGAAGCCATGCTAGTCGTGATGGATAAGAACCATTTACTGCTCGTTTCTGGCACCGGGGAAGTAATTGAACCGGATGACGGGATTCTCGCCATAGGATCGGGAGGGAATTATGCATTGGCTGCCGGCAGGGCATTAATGCGGTTTTCCAGCGACCACTTATCGGCAAAGGAAATCGCTCAATCATCTTTACAAATTGCAGCGGAAATTTGTGTATTTACAAATACGAATATAATCGTGGAAGAGTTGTAAGGAGGAGCGCAAATGTCAAAAAAAGCTAATTTAACACCGAGGCAAATCGTTGAAAAACTGGATCAGTATATCGTTGGGCAGCGTGAGGCAAAACGGGCAGTGGCAGTGGCTCTTCGGAATCGCTACCGACGTTCCCTTCTCTCGGATCAACTTCGTGACGAAGTCGTTCCGAAGAATATATTAATGATTGGACCGACAGGTGTTGGGAAAACAGAAATAGCTCGGAGAATGGCTAAATTGGTAGGTGCTCCTTTTGTAAAAGTTGAAGCAACGAAATTTACGGAAGTCGGGTATGTCGGCCGGGATGTAGAGTCCATGGTCCGTGATTTGGTGGAGACTTCCGTCCGCCTCGTGAAGGAAGAAAAGATGGCCAGTGTAAAGGAACGGGCAGAAGAAAATGCAAATCGCCGTTTAATAGAGCTATTAGTGCCATCGACTAAAAAACAGAGTAATTTCAAGAATCCTCTTGAAGTCTTTTTTGGAGGCAATAACAATCAAGACGAACAGGATCCGGAAGAAAATTCCGAAGATTTAAGTTTGCAGGAAAAAAGAAAAATCGTCGCTGAAAAGCTGGCTAATGGTGAGCTGGAAAGTGAAATGATAACGGTCGAAGTGGAAGAACAGGCTGCTTCTATGTTTGATATGCTCCAAGGTTCGGGAATGGAACAAATGGGGATGAACATGCAGGACGCTTTAGGAAGCTTGATGCCGAAGAAAAGCAAGAAGCGCAAATTGAAAGTAAGTGAAGCGAGAACCGTTTTAACAAATGAAGAAGCGGCAAAATTGATTGATATGGATGAAGTAACATCAGATGCAGTATACGGGGCTGAGCAAAATGGGATTATCTTCATAGATGAAATAGACAAAATTGCCAGTAAGCAATCTGGAAGTTCATCAGCGGATGTATCCAGAGAGGGTGTCCAAAGGGATATCCTGCCAATTGTTGAAGGTTCAACAGTAGTGACTAAATATGGTTCAGTTAAAACGGATCATGTCCTATTCATTGCTGCAGGGGCCTTTCATATGGCTAAGCCATCCGACCTAATCCCGGAATTACAAGGTAGATTCCCAATTCGTGTAGAATTGAACAAACTGACTGTAGACGACTTTGTGCGGATTCTGCATGAACCCGATAATGCCTTGTTAAAACAATATGTTGCTTTATTGGAAACTGAAGGTATAGAAATTGAATTTTCTGACGATGCTGTTCGTAAGATAGCAGAAGTGGCCTTCGAAGTAAATCAAAACACAGACAATATTGGTGCAAGAAGACTTCATACCATTTTGGAACGGTTGCTTGAAGACTTATCTTTTGAAGCTCCGGAAATAACGATGGAGAAGATTACAATTACGCCCCAATATGTCGAAGGTAAGCTTGGTTCTATCGCCCGGAACAAAGATTTAAGCCAGTTTATCCTTTAATTAGAAACAATTTTGGCAATGATTTGCCTAAGCAATGAACATAAAATTACGGAAATACAACTTCATAGTTATTGTGAACCATGGTATTTTTAGGAGGAACAAATCAAATGAACTTATTAGCAAAAACAAGAAAAATCAATGCAATGCTCCAAAAAGCAGCAGGTAAAGCAGTTAACTTCAAGGAAATGGCTGAGAGTTTAAGTGAAGTTATCGAAGCAAATGTATTCGTCGTCAGCCGCCGCGGGAAATTACTTGGCATCGCAGTAAGTCAGCAAATTGAAAACGAACGCATGTACAAAATGTTGGAAGATAAACAATTCCCTGAAGAGTACACAAAAAACCTGTTCAATATTCCTGAAACCTCTTCGAATCTTGATATCGAAAGCGAATATACTGCTTTCCCAGTCGAAAACAAGGAACTTTTCTCAACTGGATTAACAACGATCGTACCGATTATGGGTGGGGGAGAACGTTTAGGAACATTGGTTCTTGCCCGTTTACAAGAAAAATTTCACGATGATGATTTAATTTTGGCTGAATATGGTGCGACTGTAGTCGGTATGGAAATCCTTCGTGAAAAATCAGAAGAGATAGAAGAGGAAGCTCGTAGTAAAGCTGTCGTTCAAATGGCGATTTCCTCGTTATCTTACAGTGAATTGGAAGCAATAGAGCACATCTTTGAGGAACTTAAAGGTAATGAAGGTCTGCTTGTAGCATCAAAAATTGCGGACCGTGTCGGCATCACCCGTTCCGTTATCGTAAATGCCCTAAGGAAACTGGAAAGTGCTGGGGTCATTGAATCACGTTCTCTTGGAATGAAAGGTACTTATATCAAGGTATTGAACGATAAATTCCTTCTTGAATTAGAGAAGCTTAAAAATAATTAACATATAGAAAGGCAGTCCTTGAAAAAAAGGGCTGCCTTTTTTTGATATTTGGATGTGTTACTGTCCGGGACAAACAGGTAAATACGGTGAAGGGCAGGGGGAGGGAAAAGAGGTAATTCAGATAAAATGGACATGTGAATATGGGCATGCTTTCTGTTTGAAGCAGAATGTAGTTAAATATTTCCTATAAAGGGTAATTATATTATTATAACTGTCGAAATGGTGTAAATGAACGATAGGATAACTTTTTGATTCTTAAAAGACTATTGATAACGGTTTTAGTCATTAGGGAAATTTGTCGAATGGTTCAAAATTTTGATAAAAACGGTTTTTTTCAAAAAAGAAAAAATGCAGCAATCCGTTGTTTTCTTATAAATCCTTTATTTTAAAGGGTGAAATCAACTAAAATAAATTAAAAATTTGAAAGTAAATGTGAAAATTAGTTCTAAAGTATCAGGTATATAGGCGGGTTTTTCGATATGATATAAAAGTTAATAGAAGTAAAATTTGGTTAATATGTAGAATATCATATTAAAATGTAAGATTACGTAATATTAGCTGTATAATGATACTAAGAAAAAAAGACAAATTTGAGCAATTTATGACAAATTTCGACGATAATAGGTCTAAAGTCTACGTATTGTTTATGGACATAGTTATAATGTTTCTTTAAAATTAAAATGTAAATCCGCTGGGTTAATTTATTGATAAAGTAATTATCTGTCAATTATAGAAAGAGGTGATCGATATGGAATTATTTTCGAATACTTTTCAATCACTAGAAAATGGCCTTGAATATTCTAATGCAAAACAAAAAGTCATTTCACAGAACATAGCCAATTCGGACACGCCTAATTATAAAGCTAAAGATATTGACAAAACAAAGTCCTTTAAGGCAGAGCTGGAATCTTCCCTCGAGTCATATCGTACCGATGAAAGACATTTTACCTTCAAATCAGAGGGGAGTCATGCTTCTCACATCGTGGCGCAGAAAAATGTCCGATATAACAACAATGGAAATAGCGTGGACATTGATAAGGAAATGACGGATCTTGCTGCCAATCAAATTTACTATAATGCAGTAAACGACAGGCTTTCGGGTAAGTTTCAATCATTGCAGAATGTAATTAGAGGAGGTAAGTGATGGGGATCTTCCAAAGTATAAACATGACCGGATCTAGCCTGACGAGTCAAAGGGTTAGGATGGATGTAATCTCTGCTAATATGGCTAATGCCGATACGACCAGGGCGGAATATGACGCTGAATCGAAAACATGGAAGCCATACACAAGAAAATCGGTTGTGTTGCAAAGTAAGGAAAATGGTTTTTCGAGTTTCTTAAACGCAGCATCCGGAAAAACGAGCGAAGTAGGGAATGGAGTGAAGGTGACTGGAATAGTAGAAGATAAAACACCTTTTGAACTGGATTACAATCCCGCCCATCCTGATGCCAATGAAGATGGTTATGTTGAAATGCCAAATGTCGACCCACTTAGGGAAATGGTTGATTTAATGAGTGTCACACGTTCATACGAAGCGAATGTGACAGTTCTAAATGCATCAAAGGGAATGATGATGAAAGCTTTGGAAATCGGAAAATAAAATTTTGAAAGGAGATGTTGTCATGGAGGGGATTTCTCTTTCGGCAGTGACCAATGCAAATCATCTACTAAAAAAAGATCATAGAAATACTAATACACCATACGAAGCACAGAGGGATTTTGCGTCGGTATTAAAAGAATCAATGAATAAAGTCAACGAAACACAAATGGCATCCGATGACCTTACAACCAAATTGGTTAATGGAGAGGATGTTGAGCTTCATTCGGTGATGATAGCTTCACAAAAAGCCAGTGTCACCATGCAGGCTACATTAGAGGTTCGGAATAAGGTTGTGGAAGCCTACCAGGAAATGATGAGAATGAGTATATAGCATTCATTTTTTAACCTGGATAATATAGAGAAAAATGACCAGGGGGAAAAGAAATCCCCAATCATAAATTCATAGACTGACCGGGGGATTTAAATGAATGAAGTACTAGTGAATTTTAAAAACAAAATAACTGCTTACTGGACGAGCCGCAGTAAAAACCAAAAAATCATGATGGTTGGTTCAGCAGCATTAATTATCATCATCATTACGACGGTTTCAATTTTAACCACGCGTACGACGCTGGTGCCCTTATACTCCAACTTAACTCCATCGGAAACGGGGAGCATTAAAGAGAATCTAGACAGTCAAGGGATTATGAATGAAGTTTCTGAAAATGGAACGACCATAAAAGTTCCTGAAGAAAGACTGGATTCACTTAAAGTGGAACTGGCAGCAGAAGGAATTCCGGAATCGGGCAGCATCGACTATTCCTTTTTTAGTCAGAGTGCCGGTATCGGCATGACTGAAAATGAATTCAATGTCATTAAATTGGACTCGATGCAAACGGAATTGGCAAGTTTAATAAAAAAGATTGATGGAGTGGAAGATGCCAGTGTAATGATCACTCTTCCTGATGAAGGAGTTTTTGTCAGTGATTCAGCTGGGGAAGCGTCAGCATCCATTGTATTGAATACGAAACCCGGTTATAAATTTGAGGAAAGTCAAATCAATTCCCTTTACCATCTTGTCTCAAAAAGTGTTCCGAATCTCCCTACAGATAATATCGTCATTATGAACCAAGAGTTTGAGTACTTCGATCTTGAAAAACAAAATTCTTCTTTTGCGTCCGCATTTGCTACCCAAAACGAAATAAAAAAAGAGATAGAACGCGATATTCAAAGACAGGTACAAAATATGCTTGGAACGATAATGGGAAGAGACAAAGTCGTAGTTTCAGTCACGACAGACATCGATTTCACTCAAGAAAATCGGGAAGAGAATTTAGTTGAACCGGTCGATGAAGAAAATATGGCTGGGATTGAGATTTCTGCGCAAAGAATCAATGAATCGTATAGCCGGGACGCAGCGGGGGCAGGAGGCGTTCCGCAAAGTGAGGATTCCTCAGATTCATTGGGAACCCAATATGCTGAAGGCACAAATGGTTCCGGTGATTATGAAAAAGTGGATGAAACGATAAATAGTGAAGTGAACCGAATCAAGAAAGAAATAGTCGAAAGCCCATATAAAGTTAAAGATTTAGGTATTCAAGTCATGGTCGAGCCGCCTTCAGCTGACGATCCGGATTCTTTATCTCAACAGAGTGTGAATGATATTACACAAATCCTAGGTACGATAATACGCACGACAATCGAGAAAAAAGCTGAAGGGGAAGAACTGACGGACGAGGAGCTTAATAATAAAATTGCGATTTCCGTTCAGCCGTTTAACGGAAAAATGAAGGTGCAAAAAGATGAAACGAATCCTTCGTTACCAATTTGGGCGTACATCGTCGGCGGAGTGCTAATACTTGCCATTATCATTCTATTAATCTTATTCCTCCGGTCCCGAAAACAAGCTGAAATGGAAGAGGAGTACGTGGTTGAAGAGGAAGAGGTCGTATTCGAAGTTCCGGATTTGAACAAAGAGAAGGAAACGGAAGCATCCTTAAAAAGAAAACAATTGGAGAAACTTGCAAAAGAAAAGCCGGATGAATTTGCAAAATTATTAAGAAGCTGGATAGCGGAAGACTAGGAGGCTTGGAAAGTGACATATAGAAAAAAAAAGGCCGGATTGACTGGCAAACAGAAAGCTGCCATCCTCCTTATTTCCTTAGGCCCGGATGTTTCTGCATCCGTATATAAGCATCTTACTGAAGAGGAAATTGAGAGATTGACCCTTGAAATCTCTGGAGTGAGGAAAGTGGACTCCCATGATAAAGAAGAAATCCTGGAAGAATTCCATAATATTGCTTTGGCACAGGATTACATCTCGCAGGGCGGGATAGGATATGCGAAGCAGGTACTGGAAAAAGCATTAGGCACTGATCAGGCAACCGCCATCATTAACCGTTTAACATCATCCTTACAGGTTCGTCCATTCGACTTTGCACGAAAGGCAGATCCTGGACAAATCTTGAATTTCATCCAGAACGAGCATCCACAGACCATTGCATTAATCCTGTCTTACCTTGATCCCACACAGGCTGGACAAATATTGTCTGAACTTCCGCAAGAGGTGCAGGCCGATATTGCAAGAAGGATTGCATTAATGGATAGCACTTCTCCGGAAATCATCAATGAAGTGGAACAAATACTCGAAAGGAAACTTTCTGCGACCGTAACCCAAGATTATACACAGACTGGTGGAGTTGAAGCTGTTGTAGATGTGTTGAATGGTGTTGACCGCTCAACGGAAAGAACGATTTTGGATGCACTTGAAATCCAAGATCCGGAGCTTGCTGAGGAAATCAAGAAACGAATGTTTGTTTTTGAAGATATCGTGACCCTTGATGGCAGGGCGATTCAGCGAGTAGTCAGGGAATCTGATAACGAAGACCTTAAACTTTCTCTTAAAGTGGCTAGTGATGAAGTGAAGGAAATCGTCTTTCGAAACATGTCAAAACGCATGGTTGAAACGTTCCAGGAAGAAATGGAATTTATGGGACCGGTACGTTTGCGTGATGTGGAAGAAGCACAATCAAGAATTGTTGCCGTCATTCGAAAACTGGAGGAAACTGGTGATATTGTGATAGCCCGCGGCGGAGGGGATGATATCATTGTCTAGGATTATCAAATCCCAGCAGGCTAACCAGGAGAAAAGCAAAAAGATTGCAATAAAAGTTCGCCCTTTCGACTTTCTTCAAAATGATGATGCAGATGAGCGGAAAAACCTTCATTATCTTCAATCTGATGAATTTCTTAATGATGCTAAACAGGAAGCGGAAACGTTATTGCTTGAAGCTAAACAAAAAGCCCAAGCGATTGCTGCCGAAATCCAGCAAGACCGAGAACAATGGGAGAATCAAGAGAAAGCAATGTTTATCGAACAAGCTCAAAATGAAGGGTATCGGCAGGGAGTCGAAGATGGTATTCAAAAGGGGTATAACGAGATTGCAGCGGAAATAGCCTTCGCTAAGGAAGTGGTAGAGTCTTCTAAAAAAGATTATCGGCACCACATTGAATCATCTGAAACGGTTATTTTGAATCTTGCCCTGAAAGTGGCAGAGAAAATTATCGGGCAACAGCTTGAAAAAGATGAATTGTCTTTTTTATCCATAGTCAAAAGAGCCATCAAAGAGGTGAGGGATTATCGTGAAGTGCAATTGCATATCCATCCGATCCAATATCAATCGATTCTTTCTCATAAAGATGAATTGATGGCAATCTTTCCGAAAGATACCGAGTTGTATATCTTTCCGGATGATGAGCTTGAAGAAAGCAGCTGTATCATTGAATCCGAAAACGGAAGGATGGATGCCAGTGTCGACAGTCAGCTGCAGGAAATAAAATTGAAACTAACTGAAGTGCTGGAAGGGGAGTAGAGATGAAAACCAGAGACCTATTGGCCTTAGTTGATGAAGTTGATCCTTTCAAACATTATGGACGGGTCAAACGTGTCGTGGGGCTAATGATAGAATCTCAAGGCCCTGAAAGCTCTGTAGGCGATGTTTGTTATATCTATACAGGTATACAAAAAAAGAAAAATAGAATCTTGGCTGAAGTTGTCGGCTTCCGTGATGAAATGGTTATTTTAATGCCGTTTACAGCAGTTAGTGATATTGCACCGGGTTGTATCGTGGAAGGGAGCGGACGGAGCCTTGAGATAAAGGTGGGAAGTGGGCTGATTGGCAAAGTAGTCGACCCATTGGGACATCCTATAGATGACTCTATGCTTCCAAAAGGTCTCGCGACAATTTCTGTGGATCAAGATCCACCGAATCCGATGAAACGACCTCCCATTAATGAGCCAATAGATGTAGGAGTTCGAGTGATTGATAGTTTATTAACAGTTGGAAAAGGACAACGTGTTGGTATCTTTGCAGGGAGCGGTGTCGGGAAAAGCACGTTGCTTGGAATGGTGGCAAGGAATACGACGGCGGACTTAAATGTAATAGGTCTTATTGGAGAACGGGGCCGTGAAGTTCGGGAATTCATTGAGAAAGATCTTGGACCAGAAGGGCTGGCACGATCAATCGTTGTAGTGGCGACATCTGACCAGCCAGCGTTGATGAAGATAAAGGGTGCTTTGACGGCAACTGCCATCGCTGAATATTTTCGTGATAAGGGATTGAATGTGATGCTGATGATGGATTCGGTCACGAGGGTTGCGATGGCCCAGAGGGAAATTGGGCTTGCCATCGGGGAACCGCCGACGACCAAAGGGTATACTCCATCCGTTTTTGCCATCCTTCCAAGGTTACTCGAGAGAACGGGAACAAATCAGCTGGGTACCATTACAGCTTTTTATACAGTTCTCGTCGACGGTGATGATATGAATGAACCGATTGCTGATGCTGTCAGGGGAATTTTGGATGGTCACTTCATACTGGACCGTAATTTGGCCAATAAAGGACAGTTTCCAGCGCTTAATGTATTAAAGAGCATTAGTCGTGTCATGAACAATATTGTTGGTGAAAAGCATAAAAACGCTGCAGAAAAATTGCGGGCAAGTTTATCAACCTATATGGAGTCGGAAGATTTGATAAATATAGGAGCTTATAAGAAGGGGTCTTCCAAACAAATTGATCATTCAATTACACGCTATCCGGACATCATTTCATTTTTAAAGCAAGGAACCCATGAAAAAGCTTCTAAAGATAATAGTATCAACGCCCTTGTCGAATTGATGGAGAAAGGTGATTAATGATGATTTATCAATATAAATTCGAGAAGATCCTGTCCATCAAAGAAAAAGAAAAAACCGATGCACTAGCTAAATATAATGCCGCTTTAAAAAAATTTGAAGAAGTGGCAGAAAAATTATATAAGCTTTTAAAGAAAAAAGAAGAGTTGCTTGAGTTTCAACAGGAGAAGCTGCGAAATGGATTATCCGTTCAGGATATTCGTCATCATCAGTTATTTATGGACAATTTGGAAAAACTCTTAAGCCTCTGTCAACAGGAAGTCATTGAAGCGCGATACAAGATGAATACTCAACGGGATATATTAATGGAAAGAAATATCGAGGTTAAAAAGTACGAGAAAATGAAAGAAAATGATTTTCTTGAATTTCTCCATGTCATGAAGGAAGCTGAGAACAAAGAAATGGATGAAATTTCTATCCGGCAATACTTAAGCAAAGGCGTAAGGTGATGGAATGCGTAAAAAAAGTGAATCTAATGAATTGGAAGAAAGCAAGATAAGCAAGTTTCAATGGTTTCTTGTCATCTTCATTCCATTAATCTTTGCGGTAACTGTAGCGTTGATCGTTTTTACCGTTGCAGGGGTGAATGTAGTGGAAAAGGCAAAGGAAATGTCGGCGAAAATACCCTTCATTGAATCGGATCAAAAGGGTGAAAAGAATGGTAAAACAGTGAAAAATGATGAGAAAGTTTCCATGAAGCTCGAAAAATTAGAAACCGAGATTGAAAATAAGGAAAAAGAGATAGAAAAGCTTGAGGGCATCATTGATACACGTGACAAGGCCATTGCGAAGGCAGAAGTGGAAAAACAGCAGCTTCAAACAGAAATGAATCAACTTAAGGATAGTCAGAATAATAGTAAACAAGCGTTCAAAGATATAATCCGTACTTATGAAACGATGGCCCCCAAGAGAGCTGCACCTATCATTACAGAAATGAATGATGAAGATGCAGTGAATATTCTTTCAAGTATGAAAGCAGCCACTTTAGCTAAGGTTTTGGAGCAAATGACAACAGCTGATGCTGCAAGATTAACGAAGAAACTAACGGAACAAGGTTCTTAAGCGGAAGGAGTGAGGAGGTGAATAGATGAATTTAGCCATTAATTTTGTACTTCCTTTGGCATCATTGAATCTAAAGGTACCAATTAAGGCAAATCAGCAAACTAATTCAGGGTTTGGTTCCGTCCTTCAATCAGCCATGGGGGCAGAACCCCCCATTCAATCGGATATGGTAGCCATCACTGAAGGACGAATGTCTGTAATAAAGGATTTGCTTGTTTTTTTGAAACTTGAAAGGTTGAGTGATACAGGGGAAGAGAGTGCAGCCGTTGCCCCTATAGTAAACCAACAAGACAACAACCATATTTTACAGATCCTAACAAACGTAGCTGGGAATGATGAGGATGCCCTTGCTGATTTCTTAGCGAGAATCGAGGAATTGGATTTAGAACAAGAAGTGGATGACTTCAGCCTGAATCCACAAAGTTTGTTATCTGCCAATGTCATGGAACTGTATACAATCCTGAAAAAAGTTACTGCATTGAGCGAAGAAGAATGGCAAGACCTACCCTTATCTGGTGTGGTGAATCTTTTGAAACTGGTAAAAATTCAAGATCTTCTCTCGGAGAATAAGGATGTGACACAAGATGAAGCGGCCATCCAGAAACAAATGAAACGCCTGCTTGAAGGGATAACGGGAAAGCTGGAGAAATGGCTGTCCAATCAGTCTAAATCAGAAATTGACCGATCTTTTAACACGTTGGAGAAAGGGCAAACTAAAGCCATGGAAACATTGAAAAGCGCATTCTCGCAATTATCCGGGAGTGACAAGGTAAATAAGGACGGGACAGTGGGCAGCGGTGTGACTTTGCAAAGTACGGATAGTGGTAAACATCAAGGGCCTGGTATGCCTTTTCTCATGACAAAGCTGGAACAATTCGTCTTGGCAGCTCCAAAAGGTGAGCAAACCGTCAGTCAAGAAGAGTTTGTTAAGCAATTTGAAAATATTTTAAGTAAGGCTAACTTTAGCGGAACTAACGGTGTAAATAAACTGTTGATCAGATTGAATCCTGAACATTTAGGGTCCCTAAGGATCGAGTTGATTCAAAAGGATGGCATGCTGTCAGCCAAGATTCTGGCTACTACTTCCCAGGCCAAAGATATGCTGGAGAATCAGATTCATGGTTTAAAACACGCCTTTAGCGGACAAAACATTCAAATTGAAAGAATTGAAATATCACAGGCCTTCAATGCTTTTAACTCTGAGAAATTCAGCCAGAAAGATGCGGAAGAACATAATGAACAACAGGAGAGTAAGGAAGAAAACAATGATGAGGCGGAAAGCGAGTTTATGGGATCCCTTGCCGATGCTCTGTTAAATCTGGAAGTGTAGGTGAAAAAATGACGACCATCGATACGTCGCTATTATTACCAAAATCTCAAACTGAAAACAGAAAAGCCGGGGATGCATTGGGAAAAGATGATTTCTTGAAATTGTTGCTTACCCAGCTTCAAAACCAAGATCCTTCAAGTCCGATGGATAATACGGAATTCATCGCCCAAATGGCCACTTTTTCTTCTCTGGAACAGATGATGAATATGGGAGCCCAATTGGAAGAAATAATTGGGATCAATCAACAAAATAGTTTAATGAACTATAACTCTTTTGTAGGAAAGGAAGTAACTTGGCACAAATTGGATGAGGGAGATGACGACCTTGCGATAGAAGAAGGGACAGGCATCGTTAAATCCATCCAATATAAGGGGGATGGTGTTTATTTTCTTTTAGAAGATGGCACAAAGCTTGAACCCGCAAATATTTCGGCAATGAAACAAACAAGTTCCACGGCGAATAGCCTGACGGCGGCAAGTGAATTAATAGGCAAGCGCGTTTCCTGGATGGACGAAAAAAGTGGAGAGTCGTCCGCTGTCGTAATCTCGGTATCCATGAGTAATGGCAAGCTGCAAATTGAAGTGGATGATGAAAACAAAACCAAGTTATCATCAGGGCAATTGATAAAAATCGCTGAAGCTTAAGGGGCAGAATATGAATAAACTTGGTTTTCAAGAAGATTCCGCTCAGCTGCTGTCACAAACCAAATTACAGTTTAGGCAAAGGCAAATGATCCCACAAGGCTTTCGACAGCATTTTCAAGCTGCTGTCTTCACAAATGAAAAATAGACCATTAGTAAACATGCTCAATTACTGATGAGTCAATACAGATATAGCACCGCAAACTTGGGACAAAATAGCCCATAAAGCCAATGAGACCAAAAAGATGGGGGTAACCGAAGCCCTTTTTCATTAAAGCTAATGCGGCACTCATAGGCACGGAAAACACCAAGGCCTTCACGGTAATGGACAGAGATGAAGCAACATCACAAATTTTCACGAAATCAATGGAACCATAATTATAGATAAATAGGCTGGACCTGGAAAAGGAAGCCTGGACTGCGGAATGACGGAAGCAGTCGTTATATGAAAGGGGAGCTTTTACATGCTTCGTTCAATGTATTCGGGAATAAGCGGATTAAAAAACTTACAAACAAAATTGGATGTTATCGGTAATAACGTTGCCAATGTCAATACATATGGTTTCAAAAAAAGCCGTGTGACATTCAGTGATGCGATGAACCAAACGGTATCTGGTGCAAGTGCAGCAACAGCCAATAAAGGCGGAACCAATTCCAAACAAATTGGATTGGGCTCCACGATTGCTACAATCGATACGATCCATACACAGTCAAGCCTTCAAACCACCGGCCGCGATCTTGATTTAGGGATATCCGGTGATGGCTATTTTGTCGTCAAGCAAGGTGATTCTCTTTCATATACACGTGCAGGTAACTTTTATCTGGATGATAATGGTACGCTTGTAAACGCGAATGGTTTGAAAGTACAGGCATACAAGATTGATGAAAACGGGAAACGATCAAAAACGATTGGCGACGTTGCTGTTAACGTCAATGCGATTTTACCTGCCATTACCACTACTAAAATATCAGTAAGTGGAAATCTAGCTTCTGACGCAATTGATGGTACCGTATTTAGCCAGCAAATGAAAGTTGTGGATGAAAAGGGAAAAGAACAAACGGCAACTATCTATTTCCAAAAAAACGGTGATGATAAATGGGAGCTATTTGATGAAGAACCTGCTGCTTTGGGGGATACCTCAGCAACTAAACCAAAGCCGTTCACTTCAGTGAATTTCGATGGTAATGGTCAGATTGTGGCAGCAGATAAAACCCAGACAGGTCAAACCATTAACATTTCAAGCGGCAATGAGGATGACTCGGATACAGCAGTTGATGAAAGCGTTCAAAAAGTTAATTTGGATTTTGATTTCTCGAACCTCACTCAAGTTAAAGGTTCCACTACTGCTCTTGTCAATCCGGACGGTAATAAAGAAGGTAAACTGGAAAGTTTTAATATTGGTTCGTCAGGCGAAATAAATGGCGTTTATTCCAATGGACTTATCACAACCTTAGGCCAACTGGCCGTTGCCAAGTTTTCCAATGCATCAGGCTTGACGAAAACGGGTGGTAATACTTTTCAGGAATCAATCAATTCAGGTACTGC
Source organism: Bacillus sp. 220_BSPC (assembly GCF_001054655.1). Taxonomy (NCBI): domain Bacteria; kingdom Bacillati; phylum Bacillota; class Bacilli; order Caryophanales; family Bacillaceae; genus Bacillus; species Bacillus sp. 220_BSPC. Next base: position 101,792 of record NZ_JVPL01000188.1, on the reverse strand, counting down.
AAACATCAATATCGCAGGTGAGGGGCGCGGTGTGATTGCATCAGGTTCATTGGAAATGTCCAATGTGGATTTATCCGAAGAATTTACTGAAATGATCGTTGCTCAACGTGGTTTCCAGTCGAATTCCAGGATCATTACGACGTCGGATGAAATTTTACAGGAATTAGTTAACTTAAAACGATAGGTTAAGGGAGGGAGGAGCCAGGTCTTTTGCTCTGGCTCCTAAATATCATTATCAAAGTCAGAAGGCTCAATGGCAAATGCTTTCATATAAATGCATTGTACATAGACACGGTCGAGTCATTGCCAGATACGACCATTACTTTTACAAATGGTAAGAAAATCGTTGTGCTAGAGAAGGAAGAGGAACTGGTTGCAGCTATCATACAATTTTATCGTACCGTTAATGTTCTCGGTTTTCGTAAGGATGTGGAGGAAAGTTCATGAAAAAAAACCTATTGACTATTATGTTGATTATACTCGTGGCTATAACGCTTGTTGGTGTCATAGCGGTCGTGGTTGTGACAAAGTTATCTGAACCCACATCTGCCGAAGATAAACCTAGCATTGACGAAATTGTGGAATCATTAGTGGAGGTTCCTGAAATTACTACGAATCTTGCAGGCAATGATTATATTAAAATCTCATTTATGGTCCAAACAGAAAATAAAAAAGCAAAAGAAGAGTTGGAAAAAAGAAATTTTCAAGTGAAAAATATCATCATTACCGAACTATCCGAAATGAAAGCGGAAGAGTTAACCGGTAAAAAAGGCAAGGAAAAGCTTCAGGAAGCTTTAAAGACTAGAGTGAATGAATTAATGGAAGAAGGAAAAGTTGAAAAGGTTTATATAACTTCCTCGATTCTGCAATAAGAACATCCTTGCTTCATTAAATTAGAAGGGGAAGCTTTGGAGGTGAGTGTTAATGTCCGGGGAAATATTATCGCAAAATGAAATCGATGCTTTGTTATCGGCCATTTCCACGGGGGAAATGGATGCAGATGATTTAAAAAAAGAAGAAGTAGAAAAAAGAGTGAAAGTATACGACTTTAAAAGGGCGCTTCGGTTTTCAAAGGATCAAATCCGGAGTTTGACAAGGATACACGAGAACTTTGCCAGGCTGCTGACCACATACTTTTCTGCTCAGCTCAGAACATATGTCCAAATATCCGTTGCTTCTGCAGATCAAATACCATACGAAGAATTTATCCGATCGATTCCGAAAATGACTATCATTAATGTTTTTGAGGTGCCGCCCTTGGATGGCCGAATCATTCTTGAGGTCAACCCGAATATCGCATATTCCATGATGGATCGCGTTTTGGGCGGGCGGGGCATAAGCGTGAATAAGGTGGATAGTTTAACGGAAATAGAAACGAAAATCATGTCGAATTTATTCGAGAAGGCTTTTGAGAATTTACAGGAGGCTTGGGGAACGATTGTTGACATAGACCCGGTGATGACTGAGTTCGAGGTGAATCCACAATTCCTGCAGCTGGTTTCACCCAACGATACAGTTGTGGTCATTTCCTTGAATACACAAATCGGAGAAACGAGCGGAATGATTAATGTTTGCATTCCTCACGTCGTATTGGAACCGATCATACCAAAGTTGTCCGCTCATTATTGGATGGGAAATTCCCAAAAGGAAAAAATCCCGGAGGAAATCATGATTTTGGAAAACCGTATCCGAAACGCAGATCTTCCCATTATATCCGAGCTTGGTTCCACGGACATCACCATCGAGGATTTTTTGCTGCTTGATGTTGGCGATGTCATCGATTTAAATAAGGCAATCGATGAACCTTTGACGATTACCATTGGAGGGATCCCGAAATACAGCGGGCAGCCAGGAAAAGTAGGAAAAAAACATGCTATCCAGATTCTTGATATTTTGAAAGGGGGAGACGAAGATGGTAAGTGATGGAATGCTTTCACAAGACGAGATAGATGCCCTTTTAAAAGGTACAAGTGATATAGAGGATGAGGTGTTCCCTCTTTCGATTGATGATTATTTATCAATGATGGAACTCGACACCCTCGGTGAAATTGGTAATATCTCCTTCGGAAGTTCGGCCACTGCTCTATCCACGTTGTTGAATCAGAAAGTGGATATCACCACCCCGACGGTTACTTTAATTGAAAGGGGGCAGATCGCGGAAGAATTCCCGCATCCGTACGTAGCGATTCAAGTGCAATATACAGAAGGTTTTTCAGGTATAAATATGCTGGTAATCAAGCAGAGCGATGCAGCTATCATTGCAGATTTGATGCTTGGCGGAGATGGGGGGAATCCTTCTGACCTTCTTGGGGAAATTCAATTGAGTGCTGTCCAGGAAGCCATGAACCAAATGATGGGTTCTGCTGCGACATCCATGTCGACCATTTTCAGTAAAAAAGTGGATATTTCACCACCTAGCGTAGATTTACTTAACTTTTTAAATGGTGTTGGTGAAAATGCGATACCTGACGAGGATTTATTTGCAAAAATCTCGTTCCGCCTCCGTGTCGGTAACTTAATTGACTCCAGCATCATGCAATTGTTGCCGTTAGAGTTTGCTAAAGGGTTAGTTTCTGAATTATTAAATGGGACGGGCGAAAGCCAACCTGCCGATATGAATACGCAAAAAGCACTGAGTGATCCAGAAATGAACATTCCGACTCAGGAGCCGGCACCATTCCAGGATAACCGGACTGATCGATCGGTAAATGAAACTTATGGACAAGGCGGTCATCAAGCCCAACCCATGAACCAAATACCGAATGTACCACAACATTTTGGAGTTTCATCCGTACCAACAGGACAGCCGGTGAATGTTCAGCCTGCCAGTTTCACTAGTTTCCAGCCTTATCAGCTTCAGGAGCCTGAAACGAAAAATCTCAGCATGCTGATGGATATCCCCTTGCAAGTGACTGTGGAACTTGGAAGAACGAAGCGCTCCGTAAAGGATATTTTGGAGCTTTCCTCCGGATCGATCATCGAATTGGATAAATTAGCAGGAGAGCCAGTGGATATCCTGGTAAACAGCCGCTTGATAGCAAAAGGTGAGGTAGTGGTGATTGATGAAAACTTTGGAGTGCGTGTTACGGATATCATGAGCCAAAGTGAACGATTAAATAAAATAAAATAATTTGGGGGACTAAAATAATGGCTAATAAAATTTTAATTGTGGATGATGCAGCATTTATGAGAATGATGATAAAGGATATCCTTTCTAAAAATGGTTTTGAAATAGTCGGGGAAGCAGCAGATGGCGCCCAAGCAGTGGATAAATATAAAGAAACCCATCCGGATCTTGTAACGATGGATATTACCATGCCCGAAATGGATGGTATTACAGCGTTAAAGGAAATTAAAAAGATAAATCCTCAAGCTAAGGTCATCATGTGTTCAGCGATGGGGCAGCAAGCCATGGTCATCGATGCGATCCAGGCGGGTGCAAAAGACTTTATCGTGAAGCCATTCCAGGCAGACCGTGTTTTGGAAGCCATAAATAAAGCATTAAGTTAAGAGGGTGTCTTCATATTGGTATTAATTAAAAAATGGCTTCAGTTCTCACTGATGATAGCAGTATTCTTCTCTGGGGCCATTCAGGCCCATGCGGAAGATCTTGAAAAAACAGTGAAGGATGTTTATGAACAGCCAGATGATTTAAAGGTGGATAAAGGTGAATCAATAGACTCGAAATCTACCAAACAGGCAACGAATTCTGACAAAGTGGGGATAACCGTTTGGGAGTTTCTGAGGATGATATTTGCTACTATTTTTGTAGTGGCCCTTCTATATATCCTATTAAAGTTCATTAATAAAAAAAGTAAATCGTATCAAAAGGCAAATTCAGTGGAGAATTTAGGCGGTACGGCCCTTGGTGCAAACCGTTCTGTTCAGCTTGTTAAGGTCGGCGGGCGAATATTGGTGATCGGGGTCGGCGAGAATATTCAGCTTTTGAAAGAAATAGATGAACCCGAGGAATATGAACAGCTTTTGAAAGATCACAACGATAAGATCGATCAAATGATCCAGCCTGGGGAACTTGCAATGAAGTTGAAAAATAAGTGGTTGAAGAAAAGCGGTTCAGAAACCGCTAGTTTCTCTGCAGAGTTCAAAAGTCAACTTGATCAAATGTCTGATAGCAGGAAAAAGCTGTTAAAGGAGCTTGATAGGAAAGGAAGAGACAATGAATGAATGAGTTCATGGAGTTTTTTAATAACAGTGATCCCACTAATGTCTCTACTTCCGTCAAACTTGTTCTTCTGATGACTGTCTTATCGCTGGCTCCAAGCATATTGATCTTGATGACCTGTTTTACAAGAATCATCATTGTCCTGAGCTTTGTGAGAACATCGCTAGCTACACAGCAGATGCCGCCGAATCAGGTGTTGGTCGGCTTGGCACTTTTCATGACATTTTTCATAATGGCACCGACTTTTCAGGAAGTGAATGAAAAGGCATTAACCCCATTATTTAATGAAGAGATAGATTTAGAAGAGGCATATGTACAGGCCTCGATACCATTCAAGGAATTCATGAGTGCCCATACAAGGCAAAAGGATTTGGCGTTATTTTTGGGTTATGCCAAGGTGGATAAGCCTGAAACGATACAGGACATTCCCTTGACTGCCTTTGTACCTGCTTTTGCAATAAGTGAAATCAAAACAGCTTTTCAAATTGGCTTCATGATTTTCATTCCTTTTTTGGTTATTGATATGGTCGTTGCAAGTGTTCTGATGTCGATGGGGATGATGATGTTGCCGCCAGTCATGATTTCCCTGCCATTTAAAATCCTCCTTTTCATTCTTGTTGATGGATGGTATTTAGTGGTGAAGTCTTTATTACAGAGTTTTTAAGCAGGTGAGAAAAAATGAGTGCAGATTTTGTTATTGATATAGCAGAAAAAGGAATTTATATGGTATTGATAATTGCCGGTCCATTGATGGTAATCGCTCTTATTGTAGGACTAGTAGTAAGCATCTTTCAGGCGACTACACAGATTCAGGAACAAACCTTGGCATTTGTTCCGAAAATCGTCGCAGTCTTATTGGGACTCATTTTATTGGCTCCATGGATGCTGAGCCACCTATTATCATATGCAAATGAAATATTCGGCAATCTGAACCGATTTGTAGGGTAGGGCATGGAGGAATTATTTCCGCACTTTCCCGCCTTTTTATTAATTGTAGTCCGGGTCACTACGTTTTTCGTGGCCATGCCGATTTTTTCGTACCGTTCAATACCGGTACAACATCGGGTCGGGCTTGGAATCTTCCTTGCCTGGATCATGTACTACACCATCGATGCTCCGGTTCTGGAATTGGATGTGACGTTTTATTTATTGATCATGAAAGAAGCGCTTGTTGGCCTTTTCATTGGGTTTGCAGCGTATATGATTTTGTCGGCCGTTCAAGTCGCTGGCGGATTGATTGATTTCCAAATGGGTTTTTCAATAGCGAATGTCATCGACCCCCAAACGGGGGCACAAAGCCCGTTGATGGGACAATACCTTTATACGGTCGCTTTATTATTCCTATTGAGCACTAACGGTCATCATTTGCTTTTGGATGGAATTTTTTATAGTTATCAGTTCATCCCGATTGACCAATTATTTGTACCATTCGGAGATCATGCACTGATAGAATATTTGGCCAAAGCTTTCAGCAAAGCTTTCATGATTGCTTTTCAAATGTCCATACCTGTAGTGGGAAGTATTTTCTTAGTGGATGTCACACTGGGGATCCTTGCCAGGACAGTCCCTCAATTAAATGTGTTCGTTGTCGGAATTCCAGTGAAAATCATTGCCGGCTTAGCGGTTATCATACTGGTAATGGGGATGATGATGACAGTTGTCACCCAACTCTTCAATTTCTTGCTTTTGACCATGCGTCATCTAATGCAGTTGATTGGAGGCGTTTGATGTGGAGAGGTTTCAGTTGGATTTGCAGTTTTTCGCAGGTGAGAAGACCGAAAAGGCGACTCCCAAAAAACGTCAGGATTCGAAGAAAAAAGGTCAGGTGGCAAAGAGTCAGGATGTAAATACCTCTGTGAATTTACTTGCAGTGTTTTCAGTATTATTGCTTATGGGACCGTACATGTATAATCATCTGCTCGGTCTCATGAAAGATTATCTGCAACATTTTACCTTGAATGGATTCAACGAGGAAAATATGAAAATTATCATGATTGAGGTTTTAAAGGAGATGGGCCTTATCCTGGGACCCGTTTTCGCAGCAGCGTTAGTGGCTGGGATATTGGCTAATGTCATGCAAGTCGGATTTTTGTTTTCGACTGAATCCATTCAGTTCAAACTTGAAAAATTGGATCCCATTAAAGGATTCAAGCGTATTTTTTCAATGAGGGCCATTGTTGAATTATTGAAATCCATTCTTAAAATAGCATTTGTTGGTTTTGTTGCCTTCTATGTACTATGGCAGCGCATGGATGAGATTATGATCTTATCACAGATTTCTGTGGAAGAAGCAATGGCAACATTGGCGGATATTACGATAAAAGTAGGATTTTATGCCGCCGTGGCCTTATTGTTCATTGCTCTATTGGACTATTTGTATCAAAAATATGACTTTGAAAAAAACATCAAGATGTCCAAACAGGATATTAAGGATGAGTATAAAAATTCCGAAGGGGACCCGCTCATCAAATCCAAGATAAAGCAAAAGCAGAGGCAGATGGCCGCTCAAAGAATGATGCAGGAAATTCCCGATGCGGATGTCGTCATCACCAACCCGACGCATTTTGCCATTGCTTTAAAATATGATGAAGAAAAAGCTGAGGCTCCGTATGTAGTGGCAAAGGGCGTTGATTTTGTTGCGCAGAAAATTAAATTCATTGCTAAAGAAAATGATGTGATCATGGTGGAAAATCGGCCTTTGGCCAGGTCTTTATATGATCAGGCTGAATTAGGCCAGGTGATACCTGAAGAGTTCTTTAAGGCGGTCGCTGAAATACTGGCCTTTGTATATAAAACCAAAGGTAAACTGTAAAGAAGTAATAAGGTAACCCGCTAGTTAGGAGAGAAAAAAACATGCGAGCAAGAGATTTAGTTGTTATATCGAGCGTCATCATGATCGTTGCCATGCTGGTCATTCCATTGCCAACATGGTTGTTAAGTATTTTACTCCTATTAAATATCTCTCTTGCGTTGCTGGTTCTATTGACTACGATGAATATGAAAGAACCTCTCGAATTTTCAATCTTTCCTTCCTTGCTCCTTTTACTGACATTGTTCAGGCTGGGGTTGAATGTTTCCACGACTCGTGCCATTTTGACCTATGGTGATGCTGGGGGAGTTGTAGAAACCTTTGGGTCATTTGTAGTCGGCGGTAACGTGCTTGTAGGATTAGTTGTATTCATCATTTTGGTCATCATCAATTTCATCGTGATCACGAAAGGTTCCGAACGGGTCTCGGAGGTGGCGGCAAGGTTTACGCTGGATGCGATGCCAGGGAAACAGATGGCCATCGATGCAGATTTAAATGCTGGGATGATTTCCGAAAACGAAGCACGTGCCAGAAGGGAAAAAATTAGTAACGAAGCAGACTTTTATGGATCCATGGATGGAGCGAGTAAGTTTGTTAAAGGGGACGCCATAGCGGGCATCATCATTGTCATCATTAACTTGATTTTCGGTATGATCATTGGCGTCATGCAATTGGACATGAGCTTTGGAGAAGCAGCCGTCCATTTTTCCATGTTATCGGTTGGTGACGGTATCGTGAGTCAGGTACCTGCTTTATTGATTTCTACAGCTACGGGAATAGTTGTAACCCGGGCTGCCTCGAATGGAAACCTCGGAGCGGATATTGTTGAACAGTTATTTCAATTTCCCAAAATGCTTTACCTAACAGCAGCAACCATTTTCCTTTTAGGGTTATTCACTCCCATTTCTGACTTATTCACCATTCCGATTGCTGCTTTATTAGTCGTTGGTGGGTATACGATTTCAAGGATACCGAAGCAGGACGAAAGTGAAATACAAGAAATGGAAGAAGTGTTGGAAACCGATGAAATGAAAAGTCCAGAAAGCGTCGTTAACCTTTTAAGTGTCGACCCGATCGAATTTGAGTTTGGATATGGATTGATTCCGCTTGCGGATGCCAATCAAGGGGGAGACCTACTGGACAGGGTCGTCATGATCCGCAGGCAGCTTGCAATTGAATTGGGGCTCGTGATCCCAGTTGTCAGAATACGTGATAACATTCAGTTGAATCCCAATGAGTATCGGCTGAAGATTAAAGGAAGCGTCATGGCAAAGGGTGAATTGCTCCTTAATCATTTCTTGGCCATGAGTCCGGGGATGGAGGATGATTCAATAGAAGGAATCGATACAATAGAATCGTCTTTCGGTTTACCAGCCAAGTGGATCACGGATGACATGAAAGAACATGCCGAGTTGTTGGGTTATACAGTTGTGGACCCGCCAAGCGTTGTATCCACTCATTTGACGGAAGTCATAAAGGCCAATGCGCAGGAATTATTGGGGAGGCAGGAAACGAAACAATTGATCGATCATCTTCACGAATCGGCACCTATACTGGTGGAGGAAGTCACTCCGAATCCTTTGTCTATAGGAGATGTACAAAAGGTATTGGCAAAATTATTGAAGGAAAAAGTTTCAATAAGGAACTTACCGATCATTTTCGAAACACTTGCTGATTATGGCAAGTTATCGACTGACACAGATTTGCTTACTGAGTATGTAAGGCAGAATTTAGCCAGACAAATAACGAATTCTTTTATTACGGATGAAAATAGAATTAAAGTCATAACATTATCGGGGAAAGTGGAGAAGACCATCGCGGATGGTGTACAGCAAACCGAACATGGTAATTTTTTATCATTGGATCCAACTCTATCGCAATCCATATTGGAGGCAATTGCAGCCAAATTGGAAGAGCTGACCCTAATGGATCACCAACCGATTTTACTCTGCTCTCCAGCAGTAAGGATGTATGCCCGGCAATTAACTGAACGTTATTTTCCTAATGTACCGATTCTTTCATACAATGAACTCGAATCGAATGTAGAAGTACAAAGTGTAGGGGTGGTGAATTTCGATTGAAAGTAAAGAAATATTTGGCACCAACAATGAACGAGGCAATGAAGCGAATAAGGGAGGAACTAGGCAGTGATGCGGTAATCTTAAGTTCAAAGGCTGTATATACTGGTGGTTTCTTAGGGTTATTCAAGAAGAGGAATATTGAAGTCATTGCAGCCATGGACCCCATGTCCCAGTCTAACCAAACCGTAACCAAACAAAAATCGAAGAAGTTGCCATCAAAGCTGGAAATGGCAAGTCATGCCCTTGAATCTAATGAAGGCAATAGGGAAAGTGCTGCCTTATTAAAAGAAATCGAAGGTTTGAAAGATATGATAAAGAGCTTGCAAGTCTATTCTCCTGATCGAAAATATCCGGGGAAACTACAGAAAATGCATGAATACCTATCCGAGCAGGAAGTGGATCGTTCACTTCGGTCCAAAATCATGGATGAACTTCTTGAAAAATGGTTCGTTTTTAAACAACAATCCACTGATGAAGAGGTTCAAGTTTGGTTGGAAGAAGCCATGTTCGGGATTTTGGAAAAGGTCGATAATGGAAAAACCGGGCTGCAAAAAAAGTATATTAATTTTGTTGGCCCGACAGGTGTGGGAAAGACGACAACCTTGGCAAAAGTGGCTGCAGAAACCATGTTGAAGCATGATAAAAAGGTGGCTTTCATTACGACAGATACGTACAGGATTGCTGCAATAGATCAACTTAAAACATATGCCAAGATCTTAAACGTTCCCATAGAAGTCGCTTATAATCTGGAAGACTTCAAAAGGGCGGCTGAACGCTTCTCCCATTATGATTTTGTTTTTATTGATACGGCCGGAAGGAATTTCCGTAACCCTCAATATGTAAAGGATCTTAATGAAATCATCCATTTTACAGATGAGATGGAAACCTATTTAGTGTTGTCTTTGACTTCTAAACAGAAGGATATGGAAGATATTTATCGACAGTTTGCTGCCATACCGCTTAAACAGGTCATTTTTACAAAAGCGGACGAAACTTCCACTTTCGGTCCTGTATTCAATTTTATACACACTCATAAATTAGGAGCCGCCTATATAACAGATGGACAGAATGTACCGGACGATATTGAAATAGCTACATCATCACAGCTAATGAAAATGGCTTTTGGGGCTAAAAAATATGAAAGATCAAGCTGAGAATTTACGAAGAAGATTGGAAGCCCGCCAAAATCAATCAATGGCCAAAACGATTGCCATTTTAAGCGGTAAAGGTGGAGTGGGAAAATCAAACTTTTCTTTGAATTTTTCCATTGCCTTATCCCAAAGTGGGAAAAAGGTACTGTTGTTCGACATGGATATCGGTATGGGGAATCTTGATATTTTGATCGGGGAACACTCGCCCTGTAGTATTATTGATTTTTTTGAAAAAGAATGTAGGTTGAAGGATATCATCATGTCAGGACCGGGAAATATTTCAATCATTACAGGCGGAACAGGGATGACGAATCTCTTTTCACTTGATGAAGATAAGTATACCCGCTTTAATGCAGAATTCAGTTTATTGCTGGCAAATTACGATTATATCTTATTTGATATGGGGGCAGGCATGACTGAGGATTCCATGAAATTCCTGTTATGTGTGGATGAATTGGTCGTTATCACGACGCCTGAACCTACTTCCATCATGGATGCATATTCCGCAATGAAATATATACATTCAGTAAACAAAGAGATTCCATTCTTCCTAGTTTGCAATCGTGTTTTCTGAGTAAGGACGGCAAAGAAACGATTAAGCGGCTACAAAATGCGCTAGTGAAATTTTTAGGTCTGGAAGCTGTAGCTCTAGGTTACTTGCCAGATGATAGAACCGTACCCCAATCTGTTACCAAACAAATGCCCTTTCTCCTTTTCGATTCTGAAGCCGGTGTATCCAAAGCCATCATGGACATTGCTTCGAGATATGAAAATCATTCATTTGGGGAAGAATTGACTTTGCAAAAAAGCCGTTTCCTCCAAAATATGAAGAGATATTTTTTTGGAAAGTAGGTCTCCTTCTATGGATAAAGTAAAAGTGCTGATAGTGGACGATTCTGCATTTATGAGAAAGTTAATCTCAGAGTTTTTGGCAGAAGATAACAGGATGGAAGTCATCGGGACTGCCAGGAATGGAATAGATGCCATAGAAAAAATAAAGGCTTTAAAACCCGATGTCGTGACTTTGGATGTGGAAATGCCGATTATGGACGGGTTGGAAGCATTAAACCGGATCATGAATGAATGTCCAATCGCTGTAGTCATGTTATCAAGCACAACAAAAAAAGGAACGGAAAATACATTGGCCGCGATGAACAGCGGAGCCTTTGATTTTGTGGCTAAACCTTCGGGAGCCATTTCATTGGACTTACATAAAATCAAGAAAGAACTCCATGAAAAAGTTATGGCTGCCAGCAGGGCAAATGTTCACAAACTAGAAAAAAATGCGAGAAATATTGAAAGAAGCCCATCCGTTTGGGGAAAATATAGTAAAATAGATTCAATGTTATCGTCAATAAATGAAAAAAACCGAAGAAAATGGTTCTATGGATACAAAAAAATTATAGTCATCGGTACATCAACAGGAGGCCCGAGAGCTCTGCAGACTGTCTTGACAGGACTTCCAGAAGACATTGATGCTCCTATACTCATTGTCCAGCATATGCCCCCCGGTTTCACAAAATCCTTGGCAACACGCCTGAATTCGTTATGCAAGATTAAAGTGAAGGAAGCTGAAGAGGGAGAACTGATTCAAAAAGGTGTCGCCTACATCGCACCTGGAGGTTATCACTTGAAAGTGAGGAAAGTCGGAATGAGCTGGGCAATCCTTTTGGATCAATCCGAATTGCGTAATGGACATCGCCCGTCGGTTGATGTGTTAATTGAATCGGTGAGTGAAATGAATGATTATGCGAAAATAGCCGTTATTATGACCGGGATGGGGATGGATGGGTCAAAGGGGCTTACCAAGCTGAAAAAAAAGGGTCCTTTAAAAGCGATAGCCGAATCACAGGAGACTTCAATCGTTTTTGGTATGCCTAAGGCGGCAATCAATACCAAGTTAATAGATTGCATAGAGGATGTAGAAAAAATAGCTAGAGCGGTAATAAGCTATTGTTAACACGTGGAGGTGTGAGATTGTATGGATATGAATCAGTATTTAGAGGTATTTATTGAAGAAAGTAAAGAACATCTTCAAACATGCAGCGAACAGTTGCTGGTACTCGAAAAGAACCCGGAAGACCTCTCGATTGTAAACGAAATCTTTCGTTCCGCCCATACCTTAAAAGGAATGTCAGCAACTATGGGTTATGAGGATCTAGCCAATTTAACTCATAAAATGGAGAATGTTTTGGATGCGATCCGAAACAGTCAAATCGTTCTTTCGCCTGAATTGTTTGACGTGATATTTTTAGCGGTAGATGATTTAGAAGCGATGGTCATGTCCATTGCTGAAGGTGGAGATGGAAAAAGAAATGTGATGGGGGTTGTCCATCAGCTGGAAATGATTGAAAAAGGCGAGTCGCCCGTTTCTTCAATCATTGCAGAAGTGGCGGCAGCTTCTGCCGTCCTTGAAAAGGAGGAAATGACTGTTGTAGAGTACGATGAATTTGAATGGACAGTACTACAGCAGTCAAAGGATCAGGGATTCAGCAGCTTCGAAATTTCGATAGGGTTGCGTGAGGACTGTCTTTTAAAAGCTGCCAGGGTGTTTATGGTTTTTGAGGTGCTTGAAAAGTCCTGTGAAGTAATCAAGTCACACCCACCCGTCGAACTTTTGGAAGAAGAGCAATTCGATCAGCGATTTACCATCACGGTGGTAACAAGGGAAACGAGTGATGAGATAAAGAATAAAATCATGAAGGTTTCCGAAGTGGATCAAGTTGTCGTAATTGCACTTGACCTTGAACACTTGCGGTATGCCGCCCATTCTAAAGATTATAAAGTTACTGAAATCCCAAAACAAGAGACAAATAATGCCGAGCTTCCAACGGAATATGATGATAAGAAAAAACAGGCACCCGTTAAGACGGCATCAAGCAAGACCATTCGAGTGAACATAGAGCGGCTTGATATATTGATGAACTTATTCGAGGAACTAGTAATCGATAGAGGCAGGCTTGATCAAATTTCCAGTGATTTGGATAATCAAGAATTGCATGAAACAGTAGAAAGAATGTCCCGTATAACCAGTGATTTACAAACAATCGTATTGAATATGCGGATGGTGCCCGTGGAAACTGTATTCAATCGTTTTCCTAAAATGGTACGTCAATTGGCAAGGGACTTAAACAAGAAAGTCAATTTGGAAATCAACGGTGCCGAAACGGAACTTGATCGTACAGTCATTGATGAAATCGGTGATCCTCTCGTACATTTGATAAGGAACGCCATGGATCATGGAATTGAAACACCTGAAGAACGTTTGGCGAAAGGGAAGAATGAAGAAGGGAAAATCCTGTTAAAAGCATATCACAGCGGTAATCATGTTTTCATTGAAATCGAGGATGACGGCGCAGGAATCAATAAGGATCGAGTCTTGAACAAGGCGCTATCCAATGGGATATTAACTAAGGAAACTGCCGCCACCCTAACGGATAAGCAAATCTATGAATTGATATTCGCGTCTGGTTTCTCAACAGCGGAAACCATTTCAGATGTATCGGGACGCGGTGTGGGGCTGGATGTAGTTAAAAATACCATTGAGTCCCTTGGTGGATCTGTGACGATCGATTCCAAAGAAAATGAAGGATCCATCTTCCTTATTCAGCTTCCGCTTACATTGTCCATAATTTCTGTCATGATGGTTGCCATCCAAAATGAAAAATATGCCATACCGCTTTCTTCCATCATAGAAACAGCAATCATAAAAAAAGCAGATATCATGAATGCCCATAATCAACAAGTCATTGACTTCAGGGGTAAGGTTCTGCCGCTTCTGTTCTTGAAAGATATATTTGAAGTTCCTATCAATCAGGAAGAAGAAGAGTCCCTCTCTGTGGTCATTGTAAGAAAAGGTGATAAATTAGCGGGATTAGTTGTAGATTCATTTATCGGGCAACTGGAAATCGTTCTGAAATCATTGGGCAATTATTTAACCAGTGCATTTGCCATATCCGGGGCTACGATACTTGGTGATGGTCAAGTTGCATTAATCATAGATTGCAACACATTGATTCATTGAATGATAGATGAATCGTGCAGGTATTGAGATGGTTCGGCCGTGACGATGCAGATTTCGTCAAGACTTCACAATCATCATTAGTTTTTTTAAGGAGGGGAATAGATGTCGGAGGATATGAAAGTAATCGTATTTCAAATAAAGGATAAGGAATATGCAATTCCAGTGGATAAGGTCAGCGGCATTGAAAAGCTACTGCATATTACCAGGGTTCCAAAGGCTTTAAAATTCGTTAAGGGAGTCATAAATTTAAGGGGGGTAATCACTCCAATTATTGATTTACGGGTTCGTTTTGATTTTGAAGAGGTGGAATACGATGAATCAACAAGGATTATCATCGTCATTCTGGATGATATGGAGGTGGGGTTAATAGTGGACTCTGCCAATGATGTTTTGGATATTCCAGTGGAGAGTATCGAACCTCAGCCTGAAGTTGTGGGACATTTGGCTTCAGAATACATTAGCGGAGTGGCTAAAATTGAAAAGCGACTGCTTGTCCTGATTAATTTGGAGAAGGCCTTAAGTCTTGATATGACTGAAAATATGTTAAGAGAAGGATAATCATATGTCGTTCATTGAGAAAATCAACACTCTTCAGCTCGATATTTTGAAGGAAATCGGTAATATAGGTGCAGGAAACGCAGCAACTGCACTTTCTGCCATCCTTAATAGGAAAATTGATATGAATGTTCCTAATGTCCGAATCGTTTCCTTTGATGAAATGATGGAAATGGCTGGCGGGGCCGATCACGTCGTGGCCAGCGTTTTTCTTAGAATAGAAGGTGATGCTTCAGGAAGTATGTTTTTTATCCTTTCACTACCTGTAGCCCAATACTTGATTCGTAGGATGACTGGTGATGAAACCTTTTTGATGGAATCCGCACCCTATACTGAATTGGCACTCTCTTGCCTTCAGGAATTAGGGAATATTTTATCGGGATCCTATCTCTCTGCCCTTTCTGATTTTACCCGATTGAATATCTATCCATCCGTTCCTTCCTTGAGCATCGATATGGCAGGGGCAACGATCAGTTATGGGTTATTGGAATTATCTCAAGTAAGTGACGCAGCCATCGTCATTGAAACTGTACTTGAAAAGGACCAGCTTTTTGCTGACTCGGTTAGTGGTCATTTCTTTTTATTACCTGATCCCGAATTTTTTGATATCATTTTTTCCGCCTTAGGGGTCTCACCTAATGACTGAATCGGTAAAGGTCCAGGTTGTTAAGGTTGGAATAGCTGATATGAATATAATAAAACCTCCCTATACGATTCGTACTTCAGGTTTGGGATCGTGTGTCGGTGTTGTGATTTATGATGAAAAAAAAGAAATTGCAGGTTTGGCCCATATCATGCTTCCAGACTCTTCACTCGCTAAATCGGGACAGATCAACGTTGCCAAATTTGCAGATACGGCGATAAAGGAATTAGTGCATGTATTAGTAAAAGAAGGCGCAAGAATGCCATTCCTAAAAGCGAAGCTGGCTGGCGGCGCACAAATGTTTCAATTTGCCTCCGGAGGGGATTTAATGAGAATCGGACCCCGGAATGTGGAAGCGGTCCGGAAAGGGTTATCTGACTTGCGGATTAGAATCGTTGCCGAAGATGTTGGCGGGAATAGCGGAAGAACGATTGAATTCAATTTAAATGATTGTCTGCTAAATATACGGACCGTTACAAAAGGGACTAAAAACATATAGGATCGGATTTGACTCTTTAAAAACCAAAATATGACAGATGCATTTGCAACCGAATTATTATTGCATGTATGGCTTTAAGGGCCGTATTGATCACAAATCGTATAACAATGTTAGGAGGATGTCCAATGTCTCATCTGACCATCGAAGAGGAGCAGTTATGTTGGAAAAATTGGGTGGATTGCAGAGATCCGCTAGCCGGGGACATTTTGGTAAAGAAATACATACCTCTCGTATCGTACCATGTTCAACGTATTTCAGTAAGTCTTCCTAAAAATGTGAGCCGGGATGATATAAGGAGTTTAGGGATGATGGGGTTATTCGATGCCCTGGAACGTTTTGATACGAAGCGTGACCTCAAGTTTGACACATATGCATCATTTAGAATTCGTGGTGCCATTTTAGATGGATTAAGAAAAGAGGATTGGCTTCCACGGAGTGCAAGAGATAATGCCAAGAAAATTGAATCTGCAATAGAGAAGCTGGAGCAGCAATACATGAGGAACCTTTCGCCAAATGAAATTGCCGCTGAATTGAATATTCCGGAAGATGAAGTATATGCTGCATTAAATGAGAATTTCTTTGCCAATGTACTATCTATGGATGAAAATCCCCAAGAGGACGATAAAGAAAGCGTGAATTTTCATATTAAAGATGAAAAGGCGGATTTACCTGAGGATCATGTGTTAAGGGATGAACTGTATGAGGAATTAGTCAAAGTCATTGAAACCCTAAATGAAAAAGAACAGTTGGTTTTACAGCTTTTTTATAAAGAAGAACTGACGTTAACCGAAATCGGACAAGTGATGAGTTTATCTACGTCACGGATATCCCAAATTCACTCGAAATCGATTTATAAATTAAGAAATACGATGCAAGATCAAAAGATTTAATGAAGATATTTTCATTGAAGAGGCTATGGAGTCTGGAAGGCATAAGAGATTGCTATTGATCGAAGAAAGCCCTATAAATCAACTTGATAGAATTTTTAGGGATACCTTCATCAATAAATATTTCGAGATCACAGAATCTTCGAACTGTACGTTGTCAAGAAGAGCATAGGGAAAGTAATCAAGAAAAAAACAACAGTGAAAAAAGATCCCCATCCGCTAAAGGTAACAGGATTGACTATTCCGGTTAATTAGGAGGCAGCATGTCAGCATTTTTTATATTTCTGTTGTTTATATTGAACATATTCACCATTTTTGCCATCATCGTTTTATATCTTCGGCAAAATCGTTTAAGTAAGTTGGAAAAAGACCAAAAAGCCGTCATTGGAGAAATGGAACAACTTTTGTCTGGTTATTTAATGGAGATAAAGGAGGACAACGAGACACTGGTAAAGGCAATCAACAATTCGGTGGCGATGAATCCTGAGCATGGACAAAAAGGACAAGAACATGGTTCAATCAAAGAAACTAAGGAAGAAAAACAAGAAAAACAAGAACAAAACATTCTGCTAGAGTATAAAGCGGGAAGTCATGCCGCCGCTAAAAAGCAGGCGATTAACGCTTATAAAATAATGCCTGAAGAAAATGAGGCCAATGCTTTACCCGTAAAAGTCGAGGACAAATTGGAACTTGCATCGGCTGCCATGGAATTTTCGGACATGCTGCAGGCTTCGTTAAATGAACGGTCATTAAATGAAAAAGTGGATATGTTAGCGGATCAAGGACATTCAGTAGTTGAAATCGCCAAAAAGTTAGGTCGCGGTCAAACGGAGATAGAGCTATTACTAAAGTTTCGCATGAATAGATAAACTTATCTCTTGATTGTGCAGAGTCATTATGATATATTATGAAATGGTGTTAATACACACGCCCCGTGATTCTTGCAGATGGTGCTGTTACGACAGTTTCTGTATGAAAATGATCGGTGCGGAGGAAAAACAAAACCATTTAGGAGGAACTAAAATGTCAGTCATTTCTATGAAACAATTGCTTGAAGCTGGTGTGCATTTCGGACACCAAACACGTCGCTGGAACCCGAAAATGAAGAAATATATCTTCACTGAGCGTAACGGCATCTACATCATCGACCTTCAAAAAACAGTTAAAAAGGTTGAAGAAGCTTATAACTTCGTGAAAGAACTAGCTGCTAACGGCGGTACTGTTCTTTTCGTCGGAACTAAAAAACAAGCTCAAGAATCTGTTAAAGAAGAAGCTATCCGTTCTGGTATGTACTATGTAAACCAACGTTGGTTAGGTGGAACTTTAACAAACTTTGAAACAATCCAAAAACGTATCGCTCGTCTTAAAGATATCGAAAAAATGGAAGAAAACGGAACTTTCGAAGTCCTTCCTAAAAAAGAAGTTATCCAACTTAAAAAAGAATGGGATCGCTTAGAGAAATTCTTAGGCGGTATTAAAGATATGAAGACTCTTCCAGATGCAATCTTCGTTATCGACCCACGCAAAGAGCGTATTGCTGTTGCGGAAGCACACAAATTGCACATTCCACTTGTTGGTATCGTTGATACAAACTGTGATCCGGATGAAATCGATGTAGTTATTCCTGCGAATGACGATGCAATCCGTGCTGTTAAATTATTAACAGGTAAAATGGCAGATGCTATCTTAGAAGCTAAACAAGGCGAAGAAACAGCAACTGAAACAACTACTGCTTAATAAGTAAAAAAGGTTGCTTATTCAGTAAGAAAAAAGGTGATAAGAGGATAATGCCTTTTATCCCTTTTTTTTGCACTAAATAAACATACATAAAATCACTGTACGGAATGTCATTTTTAAAAGGTATGGGCGATTTTTAAGGGATGAAAATCATCTGCTGGTTTAGTTCCGTCATATTGACTGAAAATGTGGATGTTTTTCGGAAATATTGTCAAAGCTCGTTATTTTCTTTGATGATAACAAGTATTTTTTGGCAATAATGGGTAAAGATTGAATAAACTGCATTTAATTTGAGGAGGATATATATTATGGCAATCACTGCACAATTAGTTAAAGAATTGCGTGAAAAAACTGGTGCCGGTATGATGGACTGTAAAAAGGCACTTGTACAAACTGAAGGCGATATGGAAAAGGCAATCGATTTCCTACGTGAAAAAGGAATTGCAAAAGCTGCTAATAAAGGCGACCGTATCGCTGCTGAAGGTTTAACTTCAATCGTTGTTGAAGGAAACCAAGCGGTTATTCTTGAAGTGAACTCTGAAACTGATTTCGTTGCTAAAAACGAAGGCTTCCAAATTCTTGTTAAGGAATTGGCTGGGTTCCTTCTTGCGAACAAACCTGAAAGCGTTGAAGCTGCTCTTGAGCAAACAATGGAAAATGGAGCAAAAGTTGCAGATCATATCAATGCTGCTGTTGCTAAAATTGGGGAAAAATTAACTCTTCGCCGTTTCCAAGTCGTTTCTAAAACAGATAACGATGCATTTGGTGCATACCTTCACATGGGTGGACGCATCAGCGTACTATCAGTTCTTGAAGGTACAACTGACGAAGAGGCAGCTAAAAGCGTTTCAATGCATATTGCTGCAATTAACCCTAAATATATCTCTCGCGACCAAGTGGATGCTAGCGAATTAGAACGCGAACGCGAAGTTCTTACGCAGCAAGCTCTTAATGAAGGAAAACCTGAAAAAATCGTTGCGAAAATGGTTGAAGGACGTATCAATAAATTCTACGAAGAAATCTGTGTTAACGAACAAGCTTTCGTTAAGAACCCTGATCAAAAAGTGGGACAATTCGTTGAATCAAAAGGTGGAAAAATCCAATCATTCGTTCGTTATGAAGTAGGGGAAGGTCTTGAAAAACGTCAAGAAAACTTCGCTGAAGAAGTAATGAACCAAGTTAAAAAAGACTAATTGTCAGATAATTAATAATGGGGAACACTCTTGTGTTCCCTATTTTTTGAAATGTCATGAATTTTTGGCAGTATTGCAAGAAAGCATGATGAACGAATGAAAAGATTACATAGTTGGAGGTTCTCATGAGTAACGCTAAATATAAACGTGTCGTTCTAAAACTAAGTGGTGAAGCATTAGCCGGTGAAGAAGGATTTGGAATTAACCCTGCAGTGATTAAATCCATTGCTGAACAAGTCAAGGAAGTGGCTGAGCTTGATGTGGAAGTGGCTGTTGTTGTCGGTGGCGGAAACATCTGGCGCGGGAAAATAGGCAGTGAAATGGGCATGGATCGTGCTAATGCCGATTATATGGGGATGTTGGCTACAGTCATGAACTCATTGGCATTACAAGACAGCCTTGATCAGCTTGGAATTGAAACGCGCGTGCAAACTTCCATTGAGATGAGACAAGTCGCAGAACCATACATTAGACGCCGTGCAATCAGGCATCTAGAGAAAAAGAGAGTGGTGATTTTTGCAGCTGGTACAGGTAATCCATACTTCTCAACGGATACCACTGCCGCCCTGCGTGCTGCAGAAATTGAAGCTGATGTCATCTTGATGGCGAAGAATAATGTGGATGGCGTATACAATGCAGATCCGGTTAAAGACAAAAATGCAGTGAAGTATGATAAACTTTCCTATCTTGATGTGATTAAAGAAGGGTTAGAAGTAATGGATTCAACTGCGTCCTCACTATGCATGGACAATGATATTCCATTGATCGTCTTCTCGATCATGGAAAAAGGTAATATTAAACGGGCCGTTTTAGGCGAAACGCTTGGAACTATTGTAAGGGGGAAATAAAGATGCCGAAACAAGTTATTTCGAATGCGAAAACGAAAATGGAAAAAGCCATTGGAGCGTACACACGTGAATTAGCAAGCATCCGTGCCGGAAGGGCAAATGCCTCATTGCTTGATAGAATCTCGATTGATTATTATGGTTCGCCGACACCAGTTAATCAGGTGGCTGGTATTTCTGTCCCGGAAGCTAGACTATTAGTCATTCAACCATATGATAAAACGGTATTGGGTGAAATCGAAAAGGCGATTTTGAAATCAGACTTAGGCTTAAATCCTTCTAATGATGGATCGGTCATCAGGATAGCCATCCCGGCGTTAACTGAAGAGCGCAGAAAAGAGCTTGTGAAAGTTGTGAAAAAAGAAGCGGAAGAGGCGAAAATAGCTGTCCGTAATGTGCGTCGCGATGCTAATGATGATTTGAAAAAGCTTGAAAAAAGTGGTGAAATCACTGAAGATGATTTACGTGGCTATGCTGATGACATCCAAAAGATGACAGATGGCAATATCACGAGAATCGATGAAATTACAAAAGATAAAGAAAAAGAAATTTTGGAAGTATAATTTCCATTGAAGTATTGATTAAATAAAGAGGGCCGAATCCATACTGGGTCATGTCTTGGTGCTAACATATAGGTGTGCTTAAAGGAGAAAACTGTTATAATAAGGTTTCTCCGATAATGATTACTCCTTGAGTTAGTATGTTGCATGCAAACGTTGGAGGTGGTCCTTTTTTTGCATTTTTCATGGCAGTCATAATCGGTTTTAGAAAAAAATAAGGAATGATTTCTCCCTTTCAAGCTTCTAATGAAGAAATAATTTTCATAATAATAATATGAGAACCAGTTTTTTTTTGATATTATAATATAGATTCTTTTTAAGCGGCAGAAAGCTTGATATACATAGTGCACGAAAAACTTTGCCTTTGTAGAGAGATAAGTACAACCTGATGGGGGACTAACATATGTATTCACTTTGGAAGCGTTTCGTTAAAAAAGATGCTTCTTCCGATGTAACAAATAGGATTCAGCATATTAAACAGTTTGATGTTCCTCAGCATATCGCCATCATTATGGATGGGAACGGCCGTTGGGCCAAAAAGCGTGCATTGCCACGTGTGGCGGGTCATCATGAAGGAATGAAAACCGTTCGTAGAATTACGAAAGTTGCCAATAAATTAGGGGTCAAAACTTTGACGGTCTATGCGTTTTCCACTGAAAATTGGAAACGTCCGAAAAGTGAAGTCGACTTTTTGATGAAGCTGCCCCAGGAATTTCTTGGGACTTTTTTACCCGAGCTCATTTCCGAAAATGTTAGAGTTGAAACGATTGGGGACTTGTCACTCATTCCGTCACATACTCAAAGTGCCGTTAAACGGGCAATGGAAGACACGAAAGACAATGATGGGATGATTCTGAATTTTGCCCTGAACTATGGAAGCCGTGGGGAGATTGTATCTGCAGTGAATAGCATCATTCAAGATGCTAAGAATGGTATAATAAAGGAAAATGTAACGGAGGAAATGGTATCCAGTTACCTGATGACCAAACATTTGTCGGATCCTGATTTACTGATCCGTACAAGCGGTGAAATCCGTTTAAGTAATTTCATGCTTTGGCAGTCTGCTTATACGGAGCTGTGGTTTACTGAAGTGCTGTGGCCGGATTTTAGTGAAGAGCATTTATTGCAGGCAGTTGAGGAGTATCAAAAGCGTTCACGAAGATTCGGTGGCGTTTAATGTAGAAGGCGAGGAAAATGGAATAATGAAACAACGAATTATTACGGCGGTCGTAGTTGCCGCTATCTTCATTCCACTAGTCATTTTAGGGGGCACTCCCTTTTTACTGACGGTTTATCTGTTAGGTTCAATTGGTTTATATGAACTGATGAAAATGAAAAAGTTACGTGTACTTTCTTTTGAAGCAATTCTTTCTCACATATTATTGTGGGTGCTTTTATTGCCTAATGAGCATACCGCTTTTTTGGCAGAAATTAATTATGATAAAGTTCAAGTATTCTTAATCGGGGTTTTACTGCTGTTACTTTATACAGTCGTTTCAAAAAACCGTTTTACCTTTGATGACGCAGGCTTTCTAGTGATTTCAATCCTATACTTGGGCATAGGTTTCTACTTCCTATTTGAAACACGTGACTCTTTGGGGTTGGGGCTGATTTATATCCTGCTTACCCTATTTACGATCTGGGCAACTGATTCCGGAGCCTACTTCATTGGTAAATCGCTTGGTAAAAGAAAGCTGTGGCCAGAAATAAGTCCAAACAAGACGGTGGAAGGATTTATCGGCGGGTTAATATCCGCGATGGTGGTGGGTGTTCTATTTTACGCCTTCTCCAGCCTTGATTACACGTTATTACAATTATTATTGATTTCATTAATCATTGGGGTATTCGGCCAATTGGGTGATCTCGTCCAATCGGCGTATAAACGTCATTATGGCGTAAAGGATTCAGGGAACCTTCTCCCGGGACATGGTGGAATTTTGGACAGGCTTGATAGTGTGATCTTCATTTTACCGATTTTGCATTTATTGCATGTTTTATAATATAAATATAGGCAAGCGTTATATGAATTAGGAGATGAACAATTTGAAAAATATCAGCCTTTTGGGCGCGACAGGATCGATTGGTCAACAAACAGCGGATGTAGTTAGGTCCCATCCAGATCAATTCAAGATCGTGGCGCTTTCTGCTGGAAAGAATATAGAATTGGTCAGGACTTATATACAAGAGTTTGAACCGAAACTGGTTTCAGTCCAGACGGAAGAAGATTATCATGTTTTGAAAAGTGAATTCTCCAACCGCAAAGATATCGAGTTCATGTATGGGGATGAGGGATTGACTGCTGTTGCTGTTTATGGTCAGGCGACGATATTGGTCAATGCCGTCATCGGAAGCGTGGGTCTTTATCCCACGCTTCAAGCAATAAAGGCTAAAAAGGATATTGCAATCGCCAACAAGGAGACGTTGGTGACGGCAGGTCATTTGGTCATAAGTGAAGCAAAAAAATCGGGGGTCAGATTGCTGCCGGTTGACAGTGAGCATTCCGCTATTTTTCAGGCACTGCAAGGTGAAAAGGAAAAAAATATAGAACGTCTTGTCATTACTGCTTCAGGAGGCAGTTTTCGAGATCGGACCAGGGAAGAATTGAAGGATGTAACGGTGGAAGAGGCACTGAACCATCCGAACTGGTCAATGGGAGCTAAAATCACGATCGATTCAGCATCAATGATGAATAAAGGTTTGGAAGTGATTGAGGCCCATTGGCTATTTGAACTTCCCTACGATAAAATTGATGTATTGCTACATAAGGAGAGCATCATCCATTCCATGGTTGAGTTTCATGACTCCAGCGTGATAGCACAACTGGGGACACCGGATATGCGGGTGCCGATACAATATGCACTTACTTATCCAGACCGTATTCCGCTGGCAGGTCGCAAACGATTGAACCTTGCTGAAGCAGGCAAACTGCATTTTAGGGATATGGATTTCACCAGATATCCTTGTTTGCAATTCGCTTATAAAGCAGGTAAAATGGGCGGAACGATGACTACTGTGTTAAATGCCGCCAATGAAGCCGCAGTCTCTGCATTCTTATCTGGAAAGGTAACCTTCCTTGAAATTGAGACATTGATTGAAAAAGCGCTGAATCAGCATTCCGTCATAGCCCTTCCAGATTTAGAAACGATTCAGGAAGTCGATAATATGACAAGGCAGTATATAGAATCTTTAGTGAAAGATAGGTGACCGGAACATGCAGACTTTAGAAACGATTATAGCGTTCATCATCATTTTTGGAGCTCTAGTATTTTTCCATGAGCTTGGGCACTTAGTGTTTGCAAAGCGAGCAGGAATCTTATGCCGTGAGTTCGCAATCGGTTTCGGGCCAAAAGTAT
This sequence comes from Bacillus sp. 220_BSPC, assembly GCF_001054655.1. NCBI lineage: Bacteria > Bacillati > Bacillota > Bacilli > Caryophanales > Bacillaceae > Bacillus > Bacillus sp. 220_BSPC. The sequence continues at coordinate 77,272 of NZ_JVPL01000188.1, read as the reverse complement.
TCACATATAAAAAGAAGGAAACCGTTTATACCATCCGATTGCTTCCTCTTGGCGGTTACGTGCGTATGGCCGGTGAAGATGCAGAAAATATAGAATTGAAACCCGGCTATCGGGTGGGGTTAATGTTCGATAATGATGAGAATGTTACAAAGATCATTTTGAACAATAAAGATAAATATCCTGATATTCGTCTTGTGGAAGTTGAAGTGATCGACCTTGATCATAAACTGATCCTTACTGGTTATGAAGAGGGCGAGGAAGATACACTAAAAACGTTTACCATCAATAAAGAAGCTGTGATCGTTGAAAATGGTGTAGAGAACCAGATTGCTCCTTTTGACAGGCAATTTGCCTCAAAATCGCTTGGGCATCGTTTTCTGACGATTGTAGCTGGTCCGGCAATGAATTTCGTTTTGGCTTTTGTCATTTTTGTGCTGATCGGCCTGTTTCAAGGTGTCGTGGTGGATGAAGCGAAACTTGGTGAGTTGACTCCGGATGGTTCGGCTGTAAATGCCGGTTTAAAATCGGGAGATGTCATTCAATCCATAGAAGGGACAGAAGTCTCCACTTGGGGAGATGTTCAGGAAAGCATTCAGAAGAACCCTGGGCAAGAGATCGAGTTCGTCGTTGACAGGGACGGGAAAACATTAGAAGTACCGGTTGTTCCACAAGAAGTGGAAAGGGAAGGGAAGAAAATCGGGATTATCGGTGTTTACCCTCCGGTTGAAAAAGCACCGATTAAAGCTATACAATATGGTTTTACAGAAACGTATTTTTGGACAAAACAAATCTTCATCATCCTTGGTGATCTTGTAACGGGCGGATTTACGATCGACAGTTTATCTGGTCCTGTAGGCATATATAAATCAACTGAGGAAGTGGCGAAACAAGGTTTATTCACGTTAATGAAATGGGCAGGGCTGCTCAGCATTAATCTGGGAATCATGAACCTGCTTCCGCTGCCGGCATTGGATGGAGGAAGACTGTTATTCTTTGTGGTCGAATTCTTAAGAGGGAAACCAATTGACCGTCAAAAAGAAGGGATGGTCCACTTCATCGGCTTTGCTTTGCTGATGTTATTGATGATCGTCGTTACCTGGAATGACATCCAGCGATTCTTCCTGTAAGACATGTTTGGATAATGCAAAAACTGGCCAGCAGAATTATCTGTTGGCCGTTTTCTTATCTGAAGGGATTGCCTAGTTTTTTTATCGTTTTGGGGAAATTGTTTGTTTTCTAGGGAAATCGTAAGTATAATCGAGAATGAGTATATTAAATTAGCTTTTCTGAATGACCGGAAAGTCTTTTTTGTATGAAATGACCGTATTAAAATGTTGCGGTATCAAAATTTACCGAAGCTGCAAGTAATTTAAAGGAAATATTGAAGAGGTGCAAATATGAAACAAAGTATGACGTTGATACCTACATTGAGGGAAGTGCCTGCAGATGCTGAAATCAAAAGTCATCAGCTGCTATTGCGTGCAGGATTTATGAGACAAAATTCCAGCGGGGTTTATAGTTTTATGCCGCTTGGAAAAAAGGTGCTTCAAAAGGTTGAGGCGATCGTTCGGGAAGAACTGGAAAATGCTGGTGCAGTGGAACTGTTGATGCCGGCTTTACAACAAGCCGAATTCTGGCAGGAATCTGGACGCTGGTATACTTATGGTCCAGAGCTGATGCGGCTCAAGGATCGCAACAACCGTGAATTTGCGCTTGGTGCCACGCATGAAGAAGTGATAACCAGTTTAGTTCGCGATGAGGTGAAATCCTATAAGCGTCTTCCATTGACGGTTTACCAAATCCAAACCAAATTCCGTGATGAAAAAAGACCGCGTTTCGGATTGTTGCGTGGACGTGAGTTCATCATGAAGGATGCTTATTCTTTCCATGCTAATCAAGAAAGCCTGGATGATGTATATAAAAATTTATATGCGGCATATTCGAACATATTTAGCCGTTGTGGGTTGAACTTCCGTGCGGTCATTGCCGATTCTGGGGCAATGGGTGGTAAGGATACACATGAATTCATGGTCCTGTCTGAAATAGGGGAGGATACCATCGCTTATTCGGATACTTCCGATTATGCAGCCAATATTGAAATGGCACCTGTGAATGTAAAATATGAAAAAAGCGGCGAAGAACAAATTGCACTTGAAAAAATTCATACACCAGGTCAAAAATCGATAGAAGAAGTTGCTTCATTCCTGAATACTGATGCAGCGAAACTAATAAAATCATTATTGTTTAAAGTGGATGAAAAGTATGTGCTAGTTTTGGTACGAGGAGATCATGAAGTCAATGATATCAAGCTGAAGAACTTCTTTAACGCTTCAATCGTTGATTTGGTCGATCCAAATGAGACGAAGGATGTCTTGGGATGTGCCATTGGATCTCTTGGACCAATAAATGTCACTTCTGAAGTGGAAGTGATTGCGGATCTTGCCGTTGAAGCCATGGTTAATGGAGTTTGTGGTGCAAATGAGGAAGACCACCATTATGTGAACGTCAATCCCGCTCGTGATTTTAACGTGGCCAATTATATAGATCTTCGTTTCATCCAAGAGGGTGATCCATCACCCGACGGAAACGGAAAAATTAAATTTGCCAAAGGGATTGAGGTAGGCCACGTATTCAAGCTAGGAACAAAATATTCCGAAGCTATGAATGCGACATTCCTGGATGAGAATGGGCGGTCGCAGCCAATGATCATGGGATGTTATGGTATTGGGGTTTCCCGTACACTTGCAGCTGTCGCTGAACAATTCAACGATGAAAAAGGATTGGTCTGGCCAAAGAATTTAGCGCCATATCAAGTCCATTTGATTCCAATCAATATGAAGGATGAGGCTCAGGCTGCCCTGGCAGAAGAATTATATAAAGATTTAAAGGGACAAGGCATGGAAGTTCTAATGGATGATCGTCAAGAACGTGCGGGCGTAAAATTTGCAGACTCCGACTTGATCGGTCTCCCTGTCAGGGTGACTGTTGGTAAAAAGGCATCCGACGGAATTGTCGAAGTGAAAATCCGCAAAACGGGTGAGGTTCTTGAACTTGAAAGAGCTGAACTAACTCAAAAGCTTCACGAAATACTGGGATAATTTAAAAATGGGGGAACTAGGCATCATTCAATAGGATGATGCCTTTCCTTTTCATGGATTTGGATACTAGTGAAACATTCATGATATGTTATAATAGCCTCTGATATCAAAAAGAAAATGATAGTGAATAATATCTAAAGAGATAGTAGATAGGGGAGAGAGGGAATGGATCAAAATCCAAATAGCGGTAGAGAGAGATTTCAACTCTTGCTCCAGCAAATGGACTTGACCGAGGATGCCTTTGTAAATTATTTCATAGGTGCCGAAATTGATAAACTCTCAATCGAGAGGGAGTCCAAAACATGGCATTTTGCCTTTAATATACCTGCATTGATTCCTTGCAGTGTTCATACAAGACTTGCTACTCATCTAGCAAGTACGTTTTCCCATATTGCAAAGGTCACATTCAACTTGAATGTGGCCAATCCGCAAGTGACCGAACAATTGGTAAAAGAGTATTGGAAAAACTGCATTGGCGAGCTTGAAGGCATGTCTCCAGCACTGTTATCGCTCCTGAATGAACAAGTGCCAACGGTAAATGGATATAAGCTTATCGTAAGCGCCCGAAATGATACGGAAGCTGGTCAGCTGAAACGAAAATACTCCGGCATCATTTCGAATATCTACCAAACATTCGGTTTTCCTCCGTTGACACTTGAAGCGGAAGTGAAGGAAACGGTGTCGAATCCTGATTACCAAAAGTTTTTGGAAGAGAAACAAAAGGAAGACGCGGAAAAAGGACTTGCTGCGCTAGTGGAAATGCAGAAGAAAGAATCGGAAAAAGGCGGCGACGATGGCGTCTACGAAGGACCGGTTAAAATTGGCTATACGATTAAAGAAGATGCGGATTTCCGCAGAATCGAACAAATTATCGATGAAGAGCGCAGGATTGCTATCGAAGGATTCGTATTTGATGCAGAAGTGCGTGAGTTGCGAAGCGGACGAAGCCTGCTAACATTTAAAGTCACGGATTATACGAGCTCGATATTGGTCAAAATGTTTTCGCGTGATAAAGAAGATGCTGCCATACTTGCCCGAGTGAAAAAAGGGATGTGGGTACGTGCCCAAGGAAGCATCCAAAATGATACATTCGTACGTGACCTTGTAATGATCGCAAATGATATAAATGAAATTTCTAAACAAGGACGGCAGGATAAGGCCCCAGAAGGAGAAAAGCGTGTAGAACTGCATATGCATACCCCAATGAGCTCGATGGATGCAGTGACACCTACTTCAGCGCTTGTTGCCCAGGCTGCAAAGTGGGGGCATAAGGCTGTTGCCATTACAGATCATGCGGGAGCACAATCATTCCCTGAAGCTTATAGTGCCGGGAAAAAGAATGGTATCAAAATCCTTTATGGCGTCGAAGTGAATCTTGTAAATGATGGTGTACCCATCGTTTATAATGAGGCCCATATCGCTTTGGCAGATGCCACCTATGTTGTGTTTGACGTAGAGACGACGGGTCTGTCAGCCGTTTATGATACGATCATTGAATTTGCTGCAGTGAAAATCCGTGACGGTGACATCATTGATCGATTCGAGTCATTTGCTAATCCGCATCACCCACTATCCAATACGACGATAGAATTGACTGGAATCACTGATGATCTTGTAGAAAATGCTCCAGAAGTCTCGGAAGTGCTGGAAAAGTTCAAGGACTGGGCGGGCGATGCGATTCTGGTTGCCCACAACGCGGCCTTCGATATGGGGTTTTTGAATATAGGTTATAAAAACTTGGGTTATCCTAAAGCTTCCAATCCAGTGCTTGATACATTGGAACTTGCCCGTTTCTTATATCCGGAGTTTAAAAATCACCGGTTAAATACATTATGTAAAAAGTTCGATATTGATTTGACCCAGCATCATAGGGCCATTTATGACGCCGAAGCAACAGGTTACCTTATGCTGAAGATGCTGAAGGATGCAATGGAAAAGGAGATTACCCATCATGATCAACTTAATGACAATATGGGTAAAGGAAATGCTTACCAGCGTTCCCGGCCGTCCCATTGTACGTTGATCGCGCAAACACAGGCTGGCTTAAAAAACCTTTTTAAATTAATTTCAATATCACACATCGATTATTTCTATCGTGTGCCTCGATTACCGCGCTCACAACTTAAAAAGTATCGTGAAGGAATCCTGGTCGGATCGGGATGTGATAAAGGGGAAGTTTTTGAAGGGATGATGCAGAAGGGTTTTGAGGAAGTCGTCGATATCGCCGAATTCTACGATTATCTTGAAATCCATCCGAAGGAAGTGTATCAGCATTTGATTGAGCTTGAATATGTACGGGATGATAAATCATTAGAAACGATCATCTCCAATATCGTCAAGCTTGGTGAAAAGCTGGACAAGCCAGTCGTAGCCACGGGAAATGTGCATTATTTGGATCCGAATGATAAAATTTACCGTAAAATCCTTGTGAATTCACAAGGCGGCGCAAACCCGCTGAATCGTCATAAGCTTCCTGACGTACATTTTCGGACAACAGATGAAATGCTGCGGGAATTCTCCTTCCTCGGCTCCGAGAAAGCCAAAGAGGTCGTGGTAACCAACACGAATAAAATCGCTGATATGATTGAAGAAATCAAGCCAATCAAGGATGAATTATACACACCTAAAATTGAAGGTGCAGATGAAGAGATGCGTGAAATGAGTTATGGCATGGCAAGGAAGATTTATGGAGAAAACCTGCCGGAAATCGTGGAAGCCCGTCTTGAGAAAGAATTGAAAAGCATCATCGGCCACGGTTTTGCCGTTATTTATTTAATTTCCCACAAGCTTGTTAAAAAATCATTGAATGATGGTTATCTAGTTGGCTCAAGGGGATCGGTTGGATCATCTTTCGTTGCCACCATGACTGAAATTACAGAGGTGAACCCTCTTCCGCCGCATTATGTATGTCCTGAGTGCAAGAAATCCGAATTCTTCAATGACGGTTCTGTAGGTTCCGGGTTTGACCTGCCCGATAAAGACTGTCCCGATTGTAACATCGCTTATACAAAAGACGGGCATGATATCCCGTTTGAAACTTTCCTTGGATTTAAAGGGGATAAGGTTCCGGATATCGACTTGAACTTCTCCGGTGAATATCAGCCGAAGGCCCATAACTATACGAAGGTCTTATTCGGTGAAGAATATGTATATCGTGCCGGAACGATTGGTACGGTTGCTGAAAAAACGGCTTATGGATATGTAAAAGGGTATTCCTCTGATAATAACATCCATATGCGCGGAGCCGAGACCGATCGCCTTGTTGCCGGTTGTACTGGTGTGAAAAGGACGACTGGACAGCACCCGGGCGGAATCATCGTCGTTCCGGATTATATGGATATCTATGATTTCACACCAATTCAGTTCCCTGCGGATGACCGGAATTCAGAGTGGAAAACAACTCACTTTGATTTCCATTCCATTCACGATAATATTTTGAAACTTGATATACTTGGACACGATGATCCGACTGTAATCCGGATGCTTCAAGATTTAAGTGGCATTGATCCAAAGACCGTTCCTACCGATGATCCGGAAGTAATGAAAATATTCAGCAGTACTGAATCTTTAGGGGTTACCGAAGAACAGATCATGTGTAAAACGGGTACGCTAGGCATCCCGGAATTTGGTACGCGTTTTGTCCGGCAGATGCTTGAAGATACGAAACCTACTACTTTTTCCGAGCTTGTTCAGATTTCAGGCCTTTCCCACGGTACGGATGTATGGCTGAGCAATGCACAGGAACTGATCCACAACCGGATCTGTACACTAAGTGAGGTTATTGGCTGCCGGGATGATATTATGGTCTATCTGATCTATCAAGGTCTCGATCCTTCCCTGGCGTTTAAAATCATGGAATCTGTACGTAAAGGGAAAGGGCTCTCGGAGGAATTCGAAGAGGAAATGAGGAAAAATGAGGTGCCGGAATGGTATATCGATTCATGTAAGAAGATTAAATACATGTTCCCGAAAGCCCATGCTGCAGCTTACGTCTTAATGGCTGTCCGGATTGCCTATTTTAAAGTGCATCTGCCCTTATTATATTATGCGGCCTATTTCACAGTACGTGCCGATGATTTTGAAATCGACGCCATGACACGGGGATCGCAAGCGATCAAAGCAAAAATGGAAGAAATCATGGTTAAGGGATTGGATGCATCCACAAAGGAAAAGAATACATTGACGGTTCTTGAACTAGCTTTGGAAATGTGTGAACGAGGATATTCATTCGCTAAAGTGGACTTGTACAAATCCAGTGCAGATCAATTCCTGATTGAAGGAAATACTTTGATTCCGCCTTTCAATTCGATTCCAGGTCTTGGAACGAATGCGGCGATCAATATCGTCAACGCGCGGGGAAATGGTGAATTCCTTTCCAAAGAAGACCTTCAACAACGGGGTAAGGTTTCGAAGACCATCCTTGAATACCTTGATAAACAAGGCTGCCTGGAGTCATTGCCTGAACAAAATCAGTTATCTTTATTTTAAAGAGGAAACGGATTTCAAAAAGGAAGAAACAGACATGATATTTGCATAAATATCTTGATTATGGTATATTTTTATTGGAAATACTAAGAGGAACCAATGGCAAGAGTGGGGAAACCCACTCTTTCGTGTTGTAATGACCATTTATTTTGAATCCGAAACCAAGCGCATACAACGCACGTATGGAGGAAACAAATGAGTAAAAAGGTAACGGAAGTCGTAGAGGAATTAGCATTACCAATTCTAGAAGAATTGCAGCTTGAATTAGTCGAAGTGGAGTATGTGAAGGAAGGTAAAAGCTGGTTCCTTCGAGTGTACATTGATAAAGAAACAGGCGTAGATATTGATGATTGCGGAAATGTGAGTGAAAAACTCAGTGAAAAGCTTGATGAGGTTGATCCGATTCCACAAAATTATTTTCTCGAAGTTTCATCACCCGGAGCTGAAAGGCCTCTGAAAAAAGAGAAGGATTTCCTTAATGCTATCGGTAAAAATGTTTACATAAAAACATACGAGCCCATTTTAGATGAAAAAGAATTCGAAGGAATCTTAACCAGTTTCGATGGTGAAGAAGTGACACTCGAAGTCAGAATCAAGACAAGAAAGAAAACGATCGTCATACCATTCGAAAAGGTAGCCAAAGCAAGATTGGCGATTACCTTCGCTTAAGTCAAGCAAATCATTAATTTAAATATCCGTAAGGGGGATCACCATGGGCAATGAGTTATTGGATGCTCTCTATATTTTAGAAAACGAAAAAGGAATTTCCAGGGAGGTTTTGATCGACGCGATTGAATCTGCCCTTATATCGGCATATCGCCGTAACTTTAACCAAGCACAAAATGTACGTATCGACTTGAATCTTGGTAAAGGAACAATGCGTGTATTTGCCAGAAAAGACGTTGTTGACGAAGTGTTCGATTCGCGTCTGGAAATTTCTGTTGAAGAAGCAAGAGCAATTGATCCCAACTATCAGTTAGAGGATGTTGTCGAAATGGAAGTAACACCTAAGGATTTCGGCCGTATTGCTGCACAAACAGCAAAACAAGTCGTCACTCAAAGGGTGCGTGAAGCGGAACGGGGCATCATTTATGCCGAATTCATCGATCGTGAAGAGGATATCATGACTGGTATCGTTCAACGCCAGGATTCCCGATTCATTTATGTGAGCTTAGGTAAAATCGAGGCTTTGCTCCCGGTGAATGAGCAAATGCCGAATGAACAATATAAACCGCATGACCGCATTAAAGTTTTCATCACTAAAGTTGAAAAGACTTCCAAGGGTCCGCAAATTTTTGTATCCCGTTCACATCCTGGCCTTTTAAAACGTTTATTCGAAATCGAAGTGCCTGAAATTTTCGATGGGACAGTCGAGATCAAGTCAGTTGCCCGCGAAGCAGGCGACCGTTCAAAAATCTCCGTGCACTCCGATAACGAAGAAGTCGATCCTGTCGGTTCCTGTGTAGGCCAAAAAGGCCAGCGTGTTCAGGCGATCGTCAACGAATTGAAAGGTGAAAAGATCGATATCGTCAAATGGTCGGAGAACCCGGTCATTTTCGTTGCGAATGCTTTAAGCCCTTCAAAAGTACTTGAGGTCATTGTTAAAGAAGAGGAAAAGGCGACGACTGTAATCGTTCCGGATTATCAACTCTCCCTGGCAATTGGTAAGCGTGGACAAAATGCCCGTTTAGCTGCCAAGCTTACAGGCTGGAAAATTGATATCAAGAGTGAAACGGAAGCCCGCGAAGCTGGCATATATCCTGTGGAAGAACAGGAATTCCTTTTGAGCAGAGATAGTTATGTTACTGAAGAGGAAACAGATTTCGAAGAGGATAACGAGTAATTCGAGGTGAAAAAAGATGAATAACCGAAAAAAAATCCCGATGCGTAAATGTGTGGCAACAGGCGAAATGAAGCCGAAGAAAGAACTCATTCGCATCGTTCGATCTAAAGAAGGGGAAGTCAGCCTGGATCCGACCGGTAAGAAATCTGGAAGGGGAGCTTATTTGACTCTTGATCGGGATGTTATCGAGCTGGCCAAAAAGAAAAATGTGCTGGCTAATCACCTTAGTACCCAAATCGATTCTTCCCTTTATGAACAATTGCTCGAATTAGTGAATAAGGAGAAAAACTAACACCATGACCCAACAACAACAATGGATGTCTCTATTAGGTTTGGCCAATCGAGCACGCAAGCTAATTTCGGGTGAAGAATTAGTGGTTAAAGAGATTAGAAGCGGTAATGCCAAAGTTGTTATTTTATCCGCGGACGCTTCAAAAAACACTGAAAAAAAAATATCTGATAAGTGCGCATTTTATCAGGTTCCTTTAAAAAGAGTCGAAAGCAGGTCATTGCTCGGCCATGCGATAGGTAAGGATGCTAGAGTTGCCGTCGCAGTTCTGGATGAAGGTTTTGCACAAAAACTCCGAACGCTGCTCGATTAAATTTTACGGGGGTGAACGTATGACAAAATTGCGTGTATATGAATATGCAAAACAAAAGAACGTTTCAAGCAAGGATGTAATAAATAAACTTAAAGAAATGAATATAGAGGTAACAAACCATATGACAGCATTAGACGATTCAACTGTAAATAAATTAAACGATTCAATCAAACCTAAAAATGAAGATAAAAGCCAAGAGCCAAAAGCTAACGCTACGGTTGCGAAGTACGAAGCCGAAGCGGATGAAAAGAGCACTGTCAATAAAGAAAAACTGAAGAAGAAACCACCAGTTAAACCTGTAGGGACGAAAAAACCAACTGGCGGCCAGTTCAACAAGGGTCGCAATAACAAGAATAAAAATAATAAACAAAGACAACAAGCGCCTCAGGCACCTGTTACAAAACGTAAAGAAAGAGAACTTCCAGAGAAAATTACGTTTTATGAGTCTTTGACGGTTATGGAACTTGGAAAAAAACTTCACCGTGAACCTTCTGAAATCATTAAAAAGCTCTTTATGCTTGGTGTTATGGCAACAATCAACCAAACTTTGGATAAAGATGCAATTGAATTGATTTGTGCGGAATACGGTGTAGTGGCCGAAGAAGAGATTCGTGTCGATCTAACAGACCTTGAATCACTTGTCACTGAGGATGCTTCTGAAGATTTGATTGAACGTCCGGCTGTCGTGACGATCATGGGTCACGTTGACCATGGTAAAACGACATTGCTTGATTCTATACGCCATACAAAAGTCACTGAAGGCGAAGCGGGCGGAATCACTCAGCATATCGGTGCTTATCAAGTTAAAGTTAACGATAAGAAAATCACATTCCTTGATACACCAGGTCATGCTGCGTTTACAACAATGCGTGCCCGCGGTGCACAAGTTACCGATATCACCATTCTTGTCGTCGCTGCGGATGATGGCGTTATGCCTCAAACGATTGAAGCGATCAACCATGCTAAAGCGGCAGAAGTTCCAATTATCGTCGCTGTCAATAAGATGGATAAAGAAGCTGCCAATCCGGACCGTGTCATGCAAGAATTGACGGAACATGGTTTAGTTTCTGAAGCATGGGGCGGAGACACAATTTTCGTACCAATTTCAGCTAAGAACGGTGAGGGTATCGATAGCTTGCTTGAAATGATTCTTCTTGTCAGTGAAGTCGAGGAGTATAAAGCGAATCCAGCTCGTAAAGCAAATGGAACGGTTATCGAAGCACGCCTGGATAAAGGGCGCGGATCGGTTGCCACATTGCTTGTTCAAAACGGAACGTTGAAAATCGGGGATCCGATTGTTATCGGTAATACATTCGGACGTGTTCGTGCGATGGTCAACGATCTTGGACGCCGTGTTAAGGATGCAGGTCCTTCAACACCGGTTGAAATCACTGGATTGAACGAAGTGCCGCAAGCCGGCGATCGTTTCATCGTCTTTGAAGATGAGAAAACGGCCCGTCAAGTTGGGGAAGTGCGTGCACAGAGACAACTTGCTTCACAACGTAATGAGAAATCCCGTGTAACCCTAGATACTTTGTTCGAACAAATGAAAGAAGGGGAAATTAAAGAATTGAACATCATTCTAAAAGCTGATGTTCAAGGTTCTGCGGAAGCAGTAGCCGCTTCCCTGAATAAAATTGAGGTGGAAGGCGCTAAAGTGAAAATCATTCACATAGGCGTTGGTGCCATTACAGAGTCTGACATCATCCTTGCTACAGCTTCGAATGCAATCGTCATCGGATTTAACGTTCGTCCTGACGTGAATGCGAAGCGTGCAGCTGAATCAGAAAATGTTGATGTCCGCCTACACCGCATCATCTATAAAGCGATCGAAGAGATCGAGTCGGCTATGAAAGGGATGCTTGACCCTGAATTCGAAGAAAAAATTATCGGTCAGGCTGAGGTTCGTACGACTTTCAAGGTATCCAAGGTAGGCACGATTGCCGGTTCTTACGTTACAGAAGGAAAAATTACACGTGATAGCGGAATTCGCTTAATTCGTGAAGGTGTCGTCATTTACGAAGGTGAAATTGATGCATTGAAACGTTTTAAAGATGATGTTAAAGAAGTGGCAACGAACTATGAGTGCGGTATTACGATTAAAAATTACAACGACCTTAAAGAAGGCGATGTAATTGAAGCGTATGTAATGGAAGAGATCGAACGTAAATGATCGTTGGCTCCGTCCAATGTGAATGCATCATCCATGACACCCATTCTTTAAAAGAAAAAAGGGCCGTGCTTCAGCGTGTCATGACACGGCTTAAGCAGAAGTTCAATATTTCTGTAGCAGAGACCGATTTTCAGGATTTATGGCAGCGGACAAAGATTTCAATCGTAACCGTAACATCCTCAAGGAAGGCTACTGAACGGGAACTTCAAAATGCCCTTAAATTTCTAGATTCTTTTCCGGAACTAGAGCGAACAATAACAGATATAGACTGGCTTTAGGCTATCGAGGTGATATTATGAGCCTTCGTTCAAATCGTGTTGGCGAACAAATGAAAAAAGAGCTGAGTGAAATTATCGGCCGAAAAATTAAAGATCCAAGAATCGGATTTGTTACAGTGACGGATGTCGCGGTTACAGGCGATTTACAACAGGCAACAGTTTATATTTCCGTTTTGGGTGACCAAGAACAAAGGGAGAAAACCCTGCAAGGTCTAGCTAAGGCAAAAGGATTCATGCGTTCAGAAATTGGGCAGCGAATCCGCCTGCGCAAAACCCCTGAGCTGTTTTTTGAATTTGATGAATCGGTCGATTATGGTAATCGTATCGAGTCGTTGATTTCCCAAATCAATTCAGAGGATAAACCGGCTGAAAAAGACGAGGAATAAGCAAGCAGTAAAAGGAGGCCGACTCAATAAGTGCTTTGCACTTCTTGAAGTCGGTCTCTTTTTTTTGAAACCGAATATAAAAAAAGGAAAAACACCTTTCTGGACGGGATTCATAATCGTTTAAGGTGTTTTATAAAAGATGAGGTGAAAGCGTGAACGGTATTCTTCCATTATGGAAACCCAAGGGATTGACATCCCATGATTGTGTTTTTAAATTAAGAAAAATTTTAAAGACAAAAAAGGTTGGGCACACAGGTACTTTAGATCCTGATGTAACAGGGGTTTTACCTATTTGTATTGGCAGGGCAACAAAGATAGCCGAATATCTGACAGAGGCCGGTAAAGCTTATGAAGGGGAAGTGACCCTTGGTTTTTCGACGACAACTGAAGACGCAAGCGGCGAAAAAGTCGAAGAGAAAAAGATTGATCAAGTGATTCAGCGTAAACGGATTCTGGAAGTGCTTGAATCATTGACAGGAAAAATAGAACAGACGCCGCCGATGTTTTCAGCGGTAAAGGTAAACGGGAAGAAATTATATGAATATGCCCGTGCAGGGATAGATGTGGAGAGGCCGACAAGGGAGGTCACCATCTATGATATTACCCTTCTCGATGATCGTTCTGAATTTAAAGGGAAAACCATATCTTTTCGTTTTCGAGTAAATTGCAGCAAAGGAACGTATATTCGGACACTTGCAGTCATGATGGGTGAAGAACTGGGTTTTCCTGCTCATATGTCAGACTTGACGCGTATTGAATCAGCAGGTTTTAAGCAGGAGGACTGTTTCACATTTTCTGAAGTGGAAGAGTTCATGGAAAATGGTCAAACGGATGAATTTCTGTTGCCTTTGGAGCGGGGATTATTTCATTTGCCCAAATTTCAGATTAGTGATAAAGTAGCAAAGAAAGTACTTAACGGCGCGGTATTGGAACAAACAAAGGATGTTGTTGTTGAAAAAGGAATGCCATTTGTGATGGTCGATCCAGCAGATAAGGCCATTGCCATTTATCAAATACATCCGACTAAAGAGGGATTAATTAAACCTGTAAAAGTATTGGCACAAGAATTATAGACCGTTTTACCGCCGGAAAGAGGAGATTGAAAGGTGAAAGTGATCGCAATAGAGCATCCTCATCAATTTAATACGGATGATTTTCCCGAGCTTGTAATGGCGCTTGGATTTTTTGATGGCATACATAAAGGCCATCAAATTGTCATTCAAACCGCCAAGCAACAAGCCGAAGAAATGAATCTTAAGTCAGCAGTCATGACATTTGACCCGCACCCTTCTGCAGTACTGGGTAGGAAAACGGAAAATATCCGCTATATCACTCCACTTGAAGATAAGGTGGATATCATAGAGTCGATGGGGATCGATTATTTATTCATTGTCCATTTCAGCAAGGAATTTGCTTCGGTACTGCCGGAACGGTTCGTTGACGAATACATTGCCGGGCTGAATGTCCGTCATGTAGTTGCAGGCTTTGATTATTCATACGGTCGCTATGGTCAAGGGTCGATGGAAGATTTGCCTGTTTACGCACAGGGCAGATTTTCGCAGACAGTCGTTGCAAAACAGACACTTGAAGATGAAAAGGTTAGCTCGACGAGAATCAGGGAAACTCTCGGTAATGGCAACTTTTCCGACTTTTATCATTTGGCTGGACGACGCTATTTAACGAAAGGTCATGTCGTTCACGGTGAAAAGCGGGGCAGGAAGTTGGGTTTCCCCACCGCTAATATTGAAGTAAGTGACGATTATATCTTCCCTGCTGCAGGCGTGTATGCCGTCAGGATCAAAATAAGCGGTAAATGGTATAATGGGGTTTGCAATGTCGGATACAAACCTACGTTCCACGAAGAAAAACCTAAATATCCCACTGTAGAGGTCCATGCCTTGGAGTTCTCGGGAGATATTTATGGCGACCAGGTTTCGGTTGAATGGCATACAAGACTTCGGAGTGAGCAGAAATTTTCCGGACTTGAAGCATTGGTCGCTCAGATCGAAACGGATAAGCAAAATGCAATAGCCTATTTTGCAAAGCTTGAAGCATAAAAGACAAGACTTGCAATTTTGATGAAAAACATGTATTCTATTGTATGTATGAAAATAACCATTGCTTGGCTAGTCGAGACTCCGACGCTGGCTCGGTAATAGGTGATTTTACAGAATTTTAGGAGGAATAATAACATGGCAATTACTCAAGTACGCAAAAACGAACTTATCGCAGAATTCAGAACTCACGATACTGACACTGGATCTCCAGAAGTTCAAATCGCAGTATTAACAGAAGAAATCAACAACTTGAACGATCACTTACGCACACACAAAAAAGACCACCATTCACGTCGCGGTCTTCTAAAAATGGTAGGTAAACGTCGTAATCTTTTAACTTACCTACGTAACAAAGACGTTACTCGTTACCGTACACTAATTAACAAATTAGGTCTACGTAGATAATTTTTTCAGGAAGGCGGGAAATTTCCCGCTTTTTTGGTGTTAATCAAATGATTTGGACGTGTTCTACTTAAGGCTGGGCCTTCGTCCTTGGGACTCGGCAGGAGCCGGGTCCTTTTCCATTTATAAATGATCAGGATATACATAATCAAATGAATAAAATTTTTATTCATTTTACTGTTAATGCTTGTTTTTTTCGTGCATAATAGGAATAGTTTGGTTTTAACTCGAGTTCAGTTACTTTCACATATAAATGATTTAATCCAATACAGGTTTAGGTAAACTAAGCCTCTAAGTGAAGATTCAGAGAGGGGTTTAATAAATGGGACAGGAAAAACATACGTATTCATTTGACTGGGCCGGCCGTAATGTAACGGTAGAGATAGGGCAATTAGCCAAACAAGCGAACGGGGCAGTTTTAGTCCGTTATGGAGAAACTGCTGTATTAAGTACTGCGACAGCTTCGAAGGAACCTAGAAATGTTGACTTCTTCCCTTTGACAGTCAACTATGAAGAAAGACTTTATGCAGTCGGTAAAATTCCGGGAGGCTTCATCAAACGTGAAGGACGACCGAGTGAAAGGGCAATTCTTGCAAGCCGTTTAATCGATCGTCCAATCCGTCCGCTTTTCGCCGATGGCTTCAGGAACGATGTTCAGATCATCAGCATGGTCATGAGTGTCGATCAAGATTGCTCTACGGAAATGGCAGCCATGCTAGGTTCTTCCCTTGCACTTTCAGTTTCCGATATTCCGTTCGAAGGTCCGATTGCTGGAGTTGTAGTGGGGAGAATCAATAATGAATTCATTATTAACCCTACTGTTGACCAACTAGCTAAAAGTGACATCAATCTGACGGTTGCCGGCACTAAAGATGCCATCAACATGGTTGAAGCCGGAGCGAATGAAGTACCAGAGGAAACGATGCTTGAAGCAATCATGTTCGGACATGATGAAATCAAGAAGATCATTGCATTCCAAGAGAAAATCGTTGCTGAAATCGGCAAGGAAAAAATGCAGGTCACTTTATACCAAGTGGATGCTGAACTGGAAGCAGAAGTGAAAGGCCTATGTGAAGCAGACTTGAACAAAGCTGTACAAGTTCAGGAAAAACATGCTCGTGAAGACGCGATCAAAGCAGTAAAAGATCGTGTGTTGGTTCATTATGAAGAAGAAACTGATGAAGAAAAATTAAAGCAAATTAAAGAAATCCTTAATAAATTGGTTAAATCCGAAGTCCGCCGTTTGATCACGGAAGAAAAAGTGCGCCCGGATGGCCGTAATCCTGACGAAATCAGACCATTATCATCTGAAGTCACAATCCTGCCCCGTACACATGGTTCCGGATTGTTCACACGCGGACAAACCCAAGCGCTATCCATCTGTACATTAGGTGCACTTGGTGATGTGCAGATTCTGGACGGACTTGGGACCGAAGAGTCAAAACGTTTTATGCATCACTATAATTTCCCGCATTTCAGTGTAGGTGAAACTGGTCCTATCCGTGGGGCAGGACGCCGTGAAATCGGTCACGGTGCACTTGGTGAAAGAGCATTGGAGCCTGTCATTCCTAACGATAAAGACTTCCCATATACAATCAGACTTGTATCTGAAGTCCTTGAATCGAACGGATCAACATCACAAGCAAGTATCTGTGCAAGCACTTTGGCAATGATGGATGCCGGAGTTCCATTGAAAGCTCCAGTTGCCGGTATAGCCATGGGCCTAGTCAAATCAGGTGAGCACTATACAATCTTAACGGATATTCAAGGTATGGAAGATCATCTGGGAGACATGGACTTTAAAGTCGCAGGGACTTCAAAAGGTGTTACTGCCCTACAAATGGATATTAAGATTGAAGGACTTTCAAGAGAGATTCTTGAAGAAGCTTTACTTCAAGCCAAACATGGCCGGATGCACATTTTGGAATCAATGATGTCAACGATCAATCAACCGCGTGAGCAGTTATCCAAATATGCTCCAAAAATCGTTACAATGTCCATAAATCCGGATAAGATCCGTGATGTCATTGGACCGAGCGGAAAACATATCAACAAAATCATTGAAGAAACTGGCGTGAAAATCGACATCGAACAAGATGGAACGGTATTCATATCTTCTACTGATGAACCAATGATTCAAAAAGCGAAGAAAATCATTGAAGATATCGTACGTGAAGTCGTAGTGGGCGAACTATACTTAGGTAAAGTTAAACGTATCGAAAAGTTCGGTGCCTTCGTTGAAATCTTCAATGGTAAAGACGGTTTGGTACATATTTCTGAACTGGCTGAAGAAAGAGTCGGAAAAGTGGAAGATGTCGTTTCACTTGGCGATGAATTATTGGTCAAAGTCACTGAGATCGATAAGCAAGGAAGGGTTAACCTTTCCCGTAAAGCAGTCTTGAAAGAGCAAAAAGAGGCAGCCAACCCTTCTCAATCGTAATGAAAAATATAAATCCGGCATGCGATTCCTTGTGAATCTGCATGCTTTTTTTGTTTAAAGGTATTGGAATATCCATGGGGAGAATGGCGTCAAAAGGATGTCATGTTCTACCTTGTCCGTTTTCTTCATACATTTTGGTATGAAGGGGGCGTAAAAAATGAATAATAAATGGAAGCAGATAGTTGCGATAAGTGCCATTGCAGGTATATCATGGTTATTAGTGCAAAATCCATATACACAAATTTATTTGACCCAATTAACCGATGATTCAGTTGCTTCTATGAAGCAAGAAGACGAGCTTCTTTTACAAATAAAAGAATCAACAAAAAAATATGAGATTGCACCACAGGATGCACGAATAGATTCTGTTTGGAAAACCGTTCCTGCATATAATGGCCTGAAGGTAAATATTGATGATTCGTATAAAGCCATGAAGAAGGAGGGCGTGTTCGATAAGAATAAGCTGGTATTTCAGCAGGTCCCTGCAAAGATACATATGGAGGATCTGGATCCGGCTCCCATTTACCGGGCCCATCCCGAAAAGCCAGTGGTATCATTTTTAATCAATGTGGCCTGGGGGAATGAATACCTACAAGATATGTTGGCCGTGTTAAAAAAGAATAATGTCAAGGCCACATTTTTCCTTGAAGGTAATTGGACCAAGAAAAATCCAGAATTGGCCAAGATGATTAAGGGTGGCGGGCACGAAATTGGAAATCATTCTTATTCACATCCAGATATGAAAAACATATCCGCACAAGCTACACGTGAGGAAATTCGGAAAACGAATGAAGTCATTGAAGCTGTGACAGGTTTGAAAATGAAATGGTTCGCACCACCAAGTGGAAGCTACCGGGATGAAACGGTGAAAATCGCGGATTCTTTCGGTATGGAGACCGCCATGTGGAGTGTGGATACGATCGACTGGCAAAAGCCAAGCCCTGAAGTCCTTCAACAAAGAGTGCTTTCTAAGGTACACCCTGGAGCATTTATATTGATGCATCCGACTGAATCTACTGCAAAATCATTGGAAACGTTAATAATTGAAATAAAAAAGAAAGATTTAGATGTAGTTACCGTTTCGGAAGCTGTAGATGAAGAGCGATCGAATCCATAATGTATTGGTAACGATGGCAGCATAGAATGATTGGGAGGAATGTTAGTTGATTAAGAAATACACGTGTCAAAATGGAGTTAGAATTGTATTGGAAAATATTCCAACTGTACGTTCAGCGGCAATTGGAGTATGGATCAAAACAGGTTCAAGGAATGAAACGCCAGAATTGAATGGGGTTTCACATTTTCTGGAGCATATGTTCTTTAAAGGGACAACTAAGAGAAATGCGCGTGAAATTGCCGAATCGTTCGATAGTATCGGTGGACAGGTGAATGCATTCACTTCAAAAGAATATACATGCTATTATGCTAAAGTAATGGATAACCATGCAAGCTATGCGCTTGAAATCCTGGCTGATATGTTCTTCAACTCAACATTTGATGGGGAAGAATTGAAAAAAGAAAAAAATGTCGTCTATGAAGAAATCAAAATGTACGAAGACACACCAGATGACATTGTCCATGACCTCTTAAGCAAGGCGGTATATGAAAATCACCCCCTTGGTTATCCAATACTAGGGACGGAAAATACGCTTGAAACCTTCAATAGTGATACATTAAAAAAATACGTCCATGACATGTATACACCCGATAAGGTAGTCGTGTCCATTGCTGGGAATGTGGATGAAAAATTGATCAATGAAGTCGAAAGCTACTTTGGCTCGTATCAAGGAGGGGAAGAACGTCTTGAATTGGTCAAACCTTCCTTCCACGAAAATAGGATCACCCGTAAAAAAGATACGGAACAAGCCCACTTATGCCTTGGTTACAACGGATTGGAAATCGGCAATGATAAAACATACAGCCTGATTACCTTGAATAATATCCTTGGGGGAAGCATGAGCAGCCGTCTATTCCAGGACGTCAGGGAGCAACGCGGCCTTGCCTATTCCGTTTACTCTTATCATTCCAGCTATCAAGATAGCGGTATGGTGACAGTATATGGGGGGACAGGCACAAATCAGCTTGACAGCCTGTATGAAACCATTCAGGAAACATTGGATACTTTAAAAAGAGATGGCATTACGGAAAAGGAATTAAGGAATAGCAAAGAGCAACTTAAAGGAAGCTTGATGCTCAGCCTTGAAAGCACGAATAGCCGCATGAGCCGGAATGGGAAAAATGAGCTTATGTTGGGTGAGCACCGTTCCCTTGATGATATCATCATCAAGATTGACGAAGTGACTGAGGATACCGTCAATGAATTGGCAAATCAGATCTTTACGGAACATTCCTTGTCATTAGTGAGCCCGCTGGAAAATTGGGACAAATAATAACGAACAAGTCTGGACCTTCCTTCATTGGGAGGTCAGGCTTTTTTTCTTTGAGTGCGGGAGGGTCCAGAGTTATGGACAATATTTGGTTAAATGCCTTCTAAGTTCACCTTTTTCGGATATAGATTGAATAGAAGACGAAAAAGGGGGAACCAAAATTGAGGTTGAGCGAACTGAGCGGTAAGGAAATAGTCGATGTGAATAGGGCGGAAAGATTAGGAATCCTTGGTCAGACGGATTTGGAAATAGATGAAACTGGACAAATTACCTCGTTGATCATTCCATCTGTCAAATGGTTCGGCCTTTTAAGGAATGGCAGTGAAATAAGAGTGCCATGGGAACATATAAAAAAAATCGGTGCGGATATGGTCATCATTGATTTTCAGGAAGGACTTTCACTTAAAGACGGAGAGCATATGGACGGATAATGACGCTCGCTTCATACTCCTTGGAACTTCTCGAAATACACTCTCGAAAACGCCTTAGCTGGCAATAGCTATGGCGTTTTTTCTTTTCTTATCACCGTTTTTTAAGTAAAAACATAAGATGGCAGGGTAACTAGAGAATGTAGCAAAAACCGAATTGCTTCCTGAAGGAATTGTATCACGAGGCAAGGAATGTTTAGGATCTTTTATATAAAGAAGGTGACGGTTTTAATGCTTACAGGCATGCAAATCGCTGTAATTGGTGGAGATGCGCGTCAGCTTGAAGTTGTCCGTAAACTGACGGAGCTTGATGCAAAGCTATTATTGGTAGGTTTTGAACAGCTCGACCATGCTTTTACCGGAGCGGTTAAGGAAAAAATGGAAGATATAAACTTCAAGGAATTAGATTCAGTTATTTTACCTGTCCGGGGTACGGATTCAGATGGGAAAGTAGAAACGATCTTTTCCAGTGAAGAGGTTGTTTTGACTGAAGAAATGATAAAAAATACCCCGGAACATTGCACTTTTTATGCAGGAATCAGTAACGATTACCTTGATGAAATATTCAAGAAAGTGGATCGCAAACTTGTTCTATTGTTCGAACGTGATGATGTCGCTATTTATAATTCGATTCCCACTGTTGAGGGTGCGATCATGATGGCCATTCAACATACGGATTTTACTATCCATGGGTCGAATGTAGCCGTTCTAGGACTGGGAAGGGTCGGTATGAGTGTAGCCCGGTCATTCCAGGCACTTGGAGCAAAAGTAAAGGTGGGGGCAAGAAAAAGCGAAGATATAGCGAGGATCAGTGAAATGGCATTAGCCCCTTTTCATTTAAATGATCTTGCTGCAGAAATGAAAAATGTTGATATATGTATCAATACGATCCCTTTTCCGATAATTACCGCAAAAGTCATCGCTAATATGCCCGTTCATACATTAATCATCGACCTTGCTTCAAAACCGGGGGGGACGGATTTTCGTTACGCTGAAAAAAGGGGAATTAAGGCGCTGTTGGCACCGAGCCTGCCGGGTATAGTTGCTCCGAAAACAGCTGGTCAGATATTAGCGAATGCACTGGGACTATTGATTCAAGGCGAGTTCTTGAAAAGGAAGGGGAAAATGATATGAGTCTCAAAGGTAAACGGATTGGTTTCGGATTAACAGGATCACATTGCACATATGATGAAGTGTTTCCGGAAATAGAAAAACTTGTAAATGAAGGAGCGGAAGTCATCCCAATCGTAACATCGACTGTTCAAAACACGGAAACCCGTTTTGGAAAGGGTGAAGACTGGGTCGAAAGGATAGAAAAATTGACGGGGAATCACGTCGTTGATACAATCGTCAAAGCGGAGCCTTTAGGACCTAAATTGCCACTCGATTGTATGGTGATCGCTCCTTTAACGGGTAACTCAATGAGTAAAATGGCAAATGCTCTTACCGATTCGCCTGTACTTATGGCTGCAAAAGCGACGATGAGGAATCACCGTCCAGTCGTGGTCGCGATATCAACAAATGATGCACTTGGGTTAAATGGTGTCAATCTAATGAGGCTGATGGCAGCAAAAGATATTTATTTTGTTCCATATGGCCAGGATAATCCCACAGGCAAACCAAGTTCCATGGTTGCAAGGATGAGCATGATAAGGGATACGATCATATCGGCACTGGAGAGGGAACAGATTCAACCTGTCATCGTCGAAAGGTTCAAGGATGATTTAGCCTGAACAAGTTTTTGCCACGGATCTAGCTTTCAACGACTGACATATATGCATAAATTTGTAGGTTGAAGTTATAAAAAACCACTCCACTACCAGAATATTTTGTTAAAGTCCGACCCTTTGGAATGTTAATGTGATAAAATAAATGATATTCTGAACAAGAAGTAATAAATCCAACAAATAACTAATTTAAGAGATAGAAAAGGAGTATGTATAAATGACTGAGACACAGGGATTGCGTATTGCAGTTGTGGGAGCAACTGGAGCAGTAGGACAACAAATGATTTCAACACTCGAACAAAGGGACTTACCGATTAAGAAAATCATCTTTTTATCATCGGCTCGTTCCGCAGGCATCAAACTTACGTTTAAGGGCGAAGAAATCGAAGTGCAGGAAGCAAAACCTGAAAGCTTTGAAGGCATCGATATCGCTTTATTCAGTGCTGGAGGAAGCGTGTCTAAGGAATTGGCTCCAGAAGCAGTGAAACGCGGTGCGATAGTGGTGGATAATACGAGCGCTTTCCGCATGGATGAAAATGTGCCGCTAGTCGTTCCTGAAGTAAATGAGGAAGACTTGAAGCAGCATAATGGAATCATTGCAAACCCGAATTGTTCAACTATCCAAATGGTTGTGGCATTAGAGCCTATCCGCCAGACATATGGCTTGTCAAAAATTGTTGTTTCTACCTACCAGGCTGTTTCTGGTGCAGGTGCAGCAGCGATAAATGAATTAAAGGAACAGGCTCGCGACTTGCTTGATGAAAAAGAAATCGATCCGAAAATATTACCGGTAAAAGGGGACGAAAAGCATTATCAAATCGCATTTAACGTCATTCCCCAAATCGATAAATTCCAAGATAATGGGTACACATTCGAAGAGATGAAAATGATTAATGAAACAAAGAAAATCATGCATATGCAAGACCTTCCAGTTGCTGCAACTTGCGTGAGGCTTCCTGTTGTAACAGGTCATTCGGAATCTGTATACATTGAAGTTGAAAAAGAAGGCATAGCGGCTTCTCAAATCAAGGATTTAATGAGAACGGCACCTGGAATTGTATTGGAAGACGAACCGGAACAACAAGTTTACCCAACACCTGCTTCAGCCGTCGGCAAGAATGATGTATTCGTCGGTCGGATTCGCAAAGATTTGGATGAAGATAAAGGCTTCCATTTATGGGTGGTTTCCGATAATCTATTAAAAGGTGCAGCTTGGAATTCCGTTCAAATTGCTGAAAGCCTTTTGAAATTAGGTTTGGTTACCGTTAAGTAATAATTTATTCTTTATGAACTCGACAGAAAAATAAATTCCAATAGGATAGAGAGTTTTTGTCAGCTTCCCGGATCGGGGAGCTGGCTTATATTTGGGGTGCATATTATGAAAATTATCGTCCAGAAATACGGTGGGACATCCGTTCGTGATGAGGAAAGCCGTTCATTTGCCAAGGGGCATATCGAAAAAGCGATTAAAGAAGGCTATAAAGTGGTGGTTGTGGTTTCAGCAATGGGAAGAAAAGGGGATCCTTATGCAACGGATACCTTACTTTCCCTTGTAAATGGAGCCAAAGCCAGCCTTTCAAAGCGAGAACAGGATTTACTTATGTCTGTCGGAGAAACGATATCATCTGTAGTATTTACTAACATGCTCTTGGAACATGGTATTGATGCGGTTGCTTATACTGGAGCTCAAGCAGGATTCATGACGAATACCGACTATTCCAGTGCGAAAATAATCGAAATGAAATGCGATCGACTCATGAAAGAACTTGAGGTGAAGGATGTTGTCGTTGTAGCAGGTTTCCAGGGAGCTGCTAAAAATGGTGACATCACGACCATCGGCCGTGGTGGAAGTGATACTTCAGCAGCTGCATTAGGTGCCGCATTGCAAGCTGAACGGGTCGATATTTTTACGGATGTGGAAGGAATCATGACAGCAGATCCGCGCATTGCCGATCAAGCTCGTCCATTATCAATCGTTTCATATACGGAAGTTTGCAACATGGCATACCAAGGGGCGAAGGTCATTCATCCGAGAGCTGTTGAAATTGCGATGCAGGCGAAAGTCCCGATTCGGATAAGGTCAACATACAGCGAAGGTTTGGGAACCCTTGTTACAAGCGTGAACAAGGGAAGCCAGGGCAGTGACATACGTGAAAGGCTTGTTACCGGGATTGCCCATGTACCAAAGATCACTCAAATCAAGGTCCGTGCGAAAAAAGATCAATATAATCTACAGGCTGAAGTTTTCAAAGCGATGGCCAATGCCTCCATTTCAGTTGACTTTATAAATATATATCCAAGTGGTGTAGTTTATACCGTATCGGAAGAGATGACAGAACTTGCCCTCTCGATTTTGGCCGAGCTTGGTCATGAACCGGTCATTGAAAGGAATTGTGCCAAGGTATCGGTAGTCGGTGCAGGCATCAATGGAGTACCAGGCGTTGCAGCGAAGATTGTCACAGCGCTTTCCGAAAAGGAAATTGCCATTCTCCAGTCAGCGGACAGCCATACGACAATTTGGGTACTCGTAAAAGAAGAAGATTTAATAGAAGCCGTTAATTCCCTGCACTATGCATTTCAATTGCATGAAGGGGAAGTCCTATAATCAGGTTTTTTATTAAGTAAATGTTTTAAAAATTAAAGAGGTGTTAGATGATGATATTTGGTAGAGTATCAACCGCGATGGTCACCCCTTTCGATAGCAAGGGAAATATTGATTTTCAAAAGACGACTTCATTGGTTAATTACTTATTAACGAATGGAACCGATTCGCTTGTGCTGTCGGGAACGACAGGGGAATCTCCAACTTTATCTTCGGAGGAGAAAATCGCGTTATTGCGTCATGTTTCTAAGGTTGTTGAAAAACGTGTGCCCATCATCATGGGTACAGGAAGCAACAATACGTATGCTTCCATCGAATTGACAAAAAAGGCGGAACAAAATGGCGCCGATGCGATAATGCTGGTTGCCCCGTATTATAGTAAAACGAATCAAGAAGGTCTGTACCAGCATTTTAAGGCTATTGCAGCCAGTACGACGCTCCCTGTTATGGTATATAATATCCCTGGGCGCGCTTCAGTTAACATTGAACCGGAAACGATCATCCGGCTTTCGAAAATTCCTAATATCGTAGCCGTTAAGGAAGCGAGCGGGGATTTAAACGCTATGACCCAAATCATAGCCGGTACGGATGAAGATTTTGCATTATATAGCGGGGACGATGCTTTAACACTACCGGTATTGGCGATTGGCGGTGTGGGTGTAGTATCGGTTGCTTCACATGTTGCTGGCAAGGAGTTGCAGAAAATAGTGGAGGCCTTCATCAGTGGGAACTTGAAAGAGGCAGCCCGGCTGCATCAGGAACTGTTACCGCTTATAAAAGGTTTGTTTGCAGCGCCAAGCCCTGCACCTGTCAAAACAGCGCTTCAGTTATATGGAATTGACGTTGGATCGGTGAGACTTCCAATCGTGCCATTGACGGAGCAGGAACGCCTGGCATTAACCAAGGTATTAAAAAAATAAAAAGACACGGAACAAGCTGATCGTTGAAGATTGGCTTGTTTTTACATAATGATGTATATGAACGGGATATACTTTCCGATTTCGGGATGAAAATATTGGAGTTTATTATGATCAATCGAAACTGGTAAAAGTACAAAGGATCTCTTACATAATAGGTTGTTTTTTTTGAATTATATGAAAAAGTCCCTCTGAAAATGGTAAGTGTTGTCATGTTTTTTGAACATCGGTTATAATGAAATCATTGGGAAATTATGAACGGGATTTTTTAAGGAGGATATTCGATTGGGTAAAGATAAAAATAATGGAATAAAAGTGATTTCTCTTGGAGGACAAGGGGAGCTTGGTAAAAATATGTACGTCGTTGAGGTGAACGAGGACATCTATCTTCTTGATGCAGGATTAATGCTGCCGGAAGACGAAATGCTCGGAATCGATGCGGTTATCCCAGATATTTCTTATTTGATGGATAATAAGGAACGGGTGCAGGGGATATTCATTACCCATGGTCATGAAGACCATATGGGAGCGCTTGCTTATGTCTTGAAATATTTACCAGCTCCTGTTTATGGAACTAAGCTTACACTTGCTTTAATCAAAACGAAATTAAAGGAAGATGGCTTTAACGGCAGGGCAACTTTCACTGAAATCGATTCGGATTCCCTTTTAAGTTTCCCTCAAGCAGCCGTGTCCTTTTTCCGGACTAACCATAGTATTCCCGATTCCGTCGGAGTCGTGATCCACACTCGTGAAGGTGCAATCGTTTATACAGGGGATTTCAAATTCGACCAGGCAGCAACGGATCTATATAAACCGGAAATCGGTAAGATGGCCAGTATCGGTGAAGAAGGTGTCCTATGCCTGCTTTCGGATAGTACCGGTGCCGAGAGGCCAGGTTATACGACTTCAGAAGCAGTTGTGGCCAAAGATATTACAGAGGCTTTCCATGCTGCCTCCGGAAGGATCATCGTTGCGTGCTTCGCTTCGAACATCAACCGGATTCAACATGTTTTCAATGCAGCGGCAGCAAGTCGCAGAAAAGTGGCAGTTGTAGGAAAAAGCCTGCAACGCGTTTATGAAACAGCCTTGAATCTTGGCTACTTAAAGGTCGAAGAAGAGCTGATAATCCCGATTAATGAAATTGGCCAGTATGAAGACCGTGAAATCGTCGTGTTATCGACAGGTCATCAGGGCGAACCCATTGCAGCACTTCAAAAAATGGCAAAGCAGACCCACAAGCAGGTAACGATCAAAAAGGGAGACACCGTTTTGATCAGTGCATCACCCCTGCAGGGCGGTGAACTTATTTTATCCAAAACCGTCGATTTGCTATACAGGGTAGGTGCTGAAGTGGTATCTGCCAATAAATATAAAGTGCACGTAACAGGGCATGGCAGCCAGGAAGAGCTTAAAATGATGATCAATTTGATGAATCCTAAATTCTTAATCCCTGTACATGGGGAATACCGCCATTTATATGCCCATCAAAAAGTTGGGGTTGCTGCGGGAATTAAGCGTGAAAACATCATAATTGCCGAAAAAGGGGATGTCATCGAACTAAAGGGCAATAAAATGGGGCTTTCCGGAAAAGTCTCTGCAGGAAATATCCTGATAGATGGCAGCGGTGTTGGAGATGTGGGTAATATCGTTCTTCGTGATCGTCGCTTGTTATCCCAAGATGGCATTTTGATTGTAGTCGTCACGTTGAACCGTCAGGATAAAAGCATTGCAGCAGGCCCTGAAATCATTTCAAGGGGCTTCGTATATGTTCGCGAATCAGAAAAAATGATTGCGGAAGCAACTGAAATAGTAAGTGAAATCGTAAAGAAAAATGGGTCGCGCCAGCCTTTTGATTGGTCCACGCTGAAGCAGGAAATGCGTGATGCGTTAAACCAATTCTTCTATGAAAAAACGAAACGCCGCCCAATGATTTTACCGATCATAATGGAATATTAAGAAAGGAACCCCTGATTTGAACAGTCAGGGGTTCTTTTTTCTGTCTCTTATATCTTGAAGAATGAAGTCCGAGACTCGAGACATAATAAAGCTATAGGCTAAAAGAGAAAGGGGTTGGCATAGTGGATAATGCACCATTACCAAATGAAAATGAAGGCAAGCAGGAAGGTAAGAATTCAACTTTAATCGAAAAGATCCAGCAGCTGGGGGCTACTAATGTTCCGCAACTATCTCAAGACTCAAAAATCCATTGTTTGACGATCATTGGACAAATTGAAGGACATATGCAGCTGCCGCCTCAAAATAAAACGACCAAATATGAACATGTTATTCCGCAAATTGTGGCAATTGAACAAAATCCCAATATAGAGGGGCTGCTTGTCATATTAAATACAGTCGGAGGAGATGTCGAAGCGGGACTGGCAATCGCAGAAATGCTGGCTTCCCTATCAAAGCCATCCGTCTCGATTGTACTTGGGGGAGGGCACTCGATCGGTGTGCCGATTGCTGTTTCGTGTGACCATAGCTATATAGCTGAAACAGCAACGATGACGATTCATCCAATTCGTTTGACAGGGCTAGTCATTGGCGTGCCTCAAACCTTTGAATACTTGGATAAGATGCAGGAAAGAGTCATTAAATTTGTTACGCGCCACTCCAACGTTACGGAAGAAAGTTTTAAGGATTTAATGTTTGCCAAAGGAAACTTGACCCGTGATATCGGTACGAACGTTATCGGGGCCGAGGCAGTTGAAATCGGTATGATCGATGATGTAGGAGGAGTGGGCCAGGCCATGAGAAAACTAAATAGCTTCATGGAAGAAAGAAGGCCAAAAATTGCCGGGGAAGAGGAGGGGCTTCTGCAATGACGCTTTATACGATCGTTCCTGAAGAAATAATTTTCCCTCATCACCATGAGAAGACGGCAAATTTAATAGAAATGATCTACAATGGTGTACATGTGATGGTTGAACATGACGGTGGCCGTACGTTTCGCATTGATCGAATCGTCAGCACCGATCCTGAAGATTATATGAATGTACACATTCAGCCGGGAGCTGTCATAAATGTGTTCGAACATATGAACCATTAGTAAAACGACTAACTGAGGTAAATTATGATATACTGGAATGAAAATCAGCAGCCGCTTGGCTGCTTTATTCATTATATGGGAAAAATGTCCGCCTAAAGAATGAATGGTATATATATCAAGGACAGGGTCATATTTATTTGGTATAATCAGTAGCGAACGTTTGTTTCGTGAAGGGAAATCATGTAGTGATGTTGAATAGGAAAGTTAGAATAGTTTCATGAAGAATCAGGTGATATTATGGCAAAGAAGAAACGCAGAAAAAAGAATAGTACAGAGAAGTTAAAACTAACGCTTAAATATGAATTGATTGGCCTCACTATAATAGGTTTGGCCATCATTGCCATTGCCAAGCTTGGAGCAGTGGGAAACGGGACGGTCTTTTTAATCCGCTTCTTCATGGGGGAATGGTATATCCTCTTTTTGTTGGGAGCAATTGCAGCTGGGTTCTATTTGATGATAAAGAGAGAGGTCCCGTACCTGTTGAAACGGCAATTGGTCGGGATGTACTTCCTTGTTGCGAGCATGCTCCTCCTAAGTCATGTGACCCTGTTTAACATGCTTGCAGATGGAGGACCATTTACGAAGCCCAGCGTCATTTCGAATACATGGGAACTATTCTGGATGGAAGTGACCGGCAAGGCCAGTTCAAAGGACCTTGGGGGCGGTATGATTGGAGCGATATTATTTGCAGCTTCTTACTTTCTATTCGACGAAGCTGGATCGAAAATCGTTTCATTCCTCTTTATCATTGTAGGTGCCGTCCTATTGACCGGGAAAACGTTAGGTGAAACCCTCGGGAAGTTTTTCAGGGGTCTTGGCGGCTTTTTCAAAAAGCAATGGTCCGCATTCAGAGATGATGTGAAAACGTGGAATGAAGACAAAAAAGAAAAGAAAAAGAATCCCGTGAAAAAGAAGAAACGGCAAAACGAACCGGTGGAAGAAACGGATCAGCCCCCTCTAGAAGAGGAAACACAGGAAATGGCGACGGAACGGATCATTTCCAGCTTTGCTGATAAAGCATATAGCGACGAAAACGAAGTAATTCCCGTTGTTACGGAACCTGCAGCTGAAAATGCAGAGGACCAGGATGATGCCGTTCCGCCTATGAATTTTACGGAAGTGGAGAATAAAGAATATCTTTTACCGCCTCTTTCCTTGTTATTGCAGCCTAAAAAAACCGACCAAAGCGGAGAGTACCAATTGATTCATGAAAATGCGGCAAAACTTGAGCGCACCTTTCATAGCTTTGGAGTGAAAGCGAGAGTCACTCAAGTTCATTTAGGCCCAGCCGTAACCAAATACGAAGTACATCCGGATGTAGGTGTGAAGGTAAGTAAAATTGTCAGCCTATCCGATGACTTGGCACTTGCACTTGCCGCAAAGGATATTAGGATCGAAGCGCCGATTCCCGGAAAATCGGCAATCGGAATAGAAGTGCCTAACTCCGAAGTGGCGATGGTGTCATTAAGGGAAGTTTTAGAGGCCAAAGAAGTAGATAAGCCTGACGCAAAACTGCAAATAGGCTTAGGGCGGAATATTTCCGGTGAAGCGGTTAAGGCGGAGCTCAATAAAATGCCGCATTTACTAGTGGCTGGTGCTACGGGCAGCGGGAAATCCGTTTGTATCAATGGGATTATCACGAGTATCCTGATGCGGGCAAAACCGCATGAAGTGAAAATGATGATGATCGATCCAAAAATGGTCGAGTTGAATGTCTATAATGGAATTCCCCACTTACTCGCACCTGTAGTGACCAATCCAAAGAAAGCGGCACAGGCTTTGCAAAAAGTCGTCAGTGAAATGGAAAGGCGCTACGAGCTATTTTCTCATTCAGGTACGCGAAATATTGAAGGCTACAATGATTACATTAACCGATATAACATTGAAGAAGACGCCAAACAACCGCTCCTGCCTTATATCGTGGTCATTGTCGATGAGCTGGCAGATTTGATGATGGTCGCTTCTAATGATGTAGAGGATGCCATCACAAGGCTTGCACAAATGGCACGAGCTGCTGGCATCCACTTGATAATTGCCACTCAGCGGCCATCCGTAGACGTAATTACAGGGGTCATTAAAGCGAACATCCCATCTCGGATTGCCTTTAGTGTCTCATCAATGACCGATTCGAGAACGATCCTCGACATGGGCGGGGCCGAAAAACTGTTAGGCCGGGGTGACATGCTCTTCCTGCCTTCAGGAGCTTCAAAACCGGTCCGCGTCCAAGGGGCCTTTTTATCCGACAATGAAGTCGAGGAAGTTGTCACATATGTCATTTCACAGCAAAAAGCACAATACAACGAAGAAATGATACCCGATGAAATTGCAGAAACCTCAAATGGTGAAGTCGAAGATGATTTATATGGGGATGCGGTATCGTTGATCGTAGAAATGCAGACTGCATCCGTTTCCATGCTACAGCGCCGTTTCCGGATTGGCTATACCCGCGCAGCCAGATTGATTGATGAAATGGAAGCGAGGGGAATTGTCGGTCCATATGAAGGCAGTAAACCACGAAATGTATTGATTACAAAAGATGAACAAGATGAAGCACATTCATCATAGGTAAAGAAAAAACCGGGCATCTGCCCGGTTTTTTAATTATTCATCGCCTCGTCTAAATGTTTAAGGCAGAAGTCGGTAATCATCGCTTCTTCATCTTCTTCTAAATCGAATTCAAGTGCGCCTTCGTTCCCTTTTTCAAAAATATCATATTTAATCAATTTGCCTTTTTGTTCTTCCACAGCAAAAAGCACCCGGATATATAAACCATCTTCTGAAAAGAGTTCATCCTCTTCAGGCACTTCAATATCCAAGAACAACTCGTAACGTTCCCCGGACAAAATACCAAATGGATCATTCAATTTTTCGATTGTGTATTCTGTAATCTTTAACATCTTGTGTACATCCCTTCAAAGAAGATAAATCCTATTATACAGGAAAACAGCATCTTGAACATAGCTGCATGCATCTAGCCTTTTTTTTAAAAAATTTATCTGATTTAGGAGAATAATCGTACAAATTCCGCGGCCACATCTAGATTGAAAGGCACAGGGAAGGGTAATTTCTCCTAAATTCTTTTAAAGTAAATAGTAAAACACTATTTATTTATATCAAAAAAAATGTTATATTATTTTCGATTAGTAGGAATGATTCAACATCAGAGGTCTGATGTCTTAAGAAATTAGCTGGGGGAAACTGTATGTCAATAAAATCAGATAGTCGACATTTATATTTGCAGGTCATTGATTACCTGAAGCAGGATATTGAAGCTGGAGTCTATCAGGAAAATGAAAAATTCCCTTCAGAATTCGATCTTGCGAAAAAATTGGGAGTTAGTAGGGCGACACTTCGAGAAGCGCTGCGAATTTTGGAAGAAGAAAACATCATCATTCGCCGTCATGGAGTTGGGACTTTCGTCAATCCGAAACCTCGGTTCACTTCAGGTATCGAGCAATTAAAAAGTGTCACGAACATGATTGAAGAGGCAGGGATGAAGCCGGGTACGATTTTCTTAAGCTCGACGGCCCAAGAACCTACAGAAGAGGATATACGCAGGTTTTCTTGTTCAACAGACGAACGCATCGTCAGCATCGAACGAGTAAGGACAGCGAATGGGGAGCCAGTCGTCTACTGTATTGACAAAATTCCTGAATCTATTCTTTCAGAAAATTTTGACCGTAATGATGAGTCTCTTTTAGATATTTTGGAAAGAGATGCGCATCGGAAAATTACGCATGCCGTAGCGGAGATTGAGCCTATTGGATATCATGAGAAAGTTTCTCCTATCCTTAAATGCTCGCCAGAAGCCGCACTACTCGTTCTAAAACAGATGCATCTGGATGATTGGGACCAGCCTATCCTGTATTCTGTTAACTACTTTAAAGCCAATATGTTCAGCTTTCATGTTCTTCGTAAACGTGTGTAGGCCTTGACTCTGCATACGGATGAGTGCAAGCGATTGTTTCGATTCCGAAAAAAGTCGATCAAACGTATGCAAAAAAAATTAACGAGAAGTGAAAACGCAAACATAAATGACTTTTCAGAACATTCCTGCTCAAAAAACTATGTAAATTAGGGGGATAAAAATTGAAAAAGCGCAAATTAGGACTAGCTCTTTCACTTGTTCTTGCAGCCGGTACGCTACTGGGAGCATGTGGTAATTCAGAGAATGATGATAAAGAATCTTCAAATGGGAAAAACAAAGATAACTTCACTGTTGCGATGGTAACTGATACTGGCGGCGTGGATGACGAGTCGTTCAACCAATCCGCTTGGAAGGGCATTCAGGAATTCGGTAAGGATAATGGTCTGGAAAAAGGTAAAGATGGCTACAACTACCTGCAATCTAAATCTGATGCCGATTACGCTAAGAACCTGAATACGCTTGTACGTGAAGATTACCAACTAATCTATGGCATCGGTTTCCTTTTAGCGGAAGCTGTTGGTGAAGTGGCTGACCAACGTCCGGATTCACACTTTGCCATCGTGGATACAGTTGTAGATAAAAAGAATGTAGCCAGCATCAATTTTAAAGAGCAGCAAGGTTCATTCCTGGTAGGTGTAATTGCCGGAATGCAAACGAAAACAAACAAAGTCGGTTTTATCGGCGGAGTTGAATCTGAGTTAATCAAGAAATTCGAAGTTGGCTTTAAGGCTGGGGTTTTATCTGTAAACCCGGATGCAAAAGTTGAAGTTAAATATGCCGGGGATTTCAATAAAGCTGATATCGGTAAATCAACTGCAGGCTCCATGTATTCTTCAGGTATCGATATCATTTATCATGCTGCTGGAGGAACTGGAAAAGGTGTATTCACTGAAGCAGTAGAGCAAAAGCAAAAAGATCCTAAGAGGGAAATCTATGTTATCGGTGTAGATAGCGACCAAGCTAAATTGGGGGCAGTTCCTGGAACTGACGACAACATCACTCTGACTTCCATGCTAAAACGTGTTGACGTGGCAGTTAAAGACCTTTCCGAGAAAGCGAAAGAAGGAAACTTCCCAGGCGGAAAAGTAATTGAGTACGGTATCGAAGAAAATGGTGTAGGCATTTCCGAAACAAAAGATAACGTAACAGAAGAATCATTAAAAGCGGTCGAAGAATGGACAGAAAAAATTAAATCAGGTGAATTCGTAGTTCCGGGTACGGATGAAGAATTCGAAAAACTTGATTTATAAGCTGTAATGCCAGAAAGAATAGGGAGGCAGAATTGCCCTCTATTCTTTCTTTTCCCAATCACGCTTTGCAACTGAAAAATATCGAATGAAAAACTATGAAAGAATCGTAGTTTTTCATTTGGTTTTTTTAAAAAAATCAATAAGCTAGTAAAAGCAATTAAATGATTTAGGAATATTTACACTCATTTTAGGAGTTGATAATACGTGGAATATGTAATTGAGATGCTTAATATCCGTAAGGAATTCCCCGGCATCGTCGCAAATGATAACGTTACACTTCAGGTTAAAAAAGGGGAGATTCACGCATTATTAGGTGAAAATGGCGCGGGTAAATCCACTTTGATGAATGTTTTATTCGGCTTATACCAGCCTGAGCAGGGAGAAATCCGTGTGAATGGCAAGCCAGTCAATATTACCAGTCCCAACATTGCCAATGATTTAGGGATTGGGATGGTCCATCAGCATTTTATGCTCGTTGACCCTTTTACAGTAACGGAAAATATCATTTTAGGAAAAGAACCATCCAAAGCGGGTAAGATCGATTTAAAAGAAGCGAGCGAGGAAGTTAGGAAACTATCAGAACAATATCAACTTCGTGTTGACCCCTATGCGAAAATTGCCGATATTTCAATAGGGATGCAGCAGCGTGTCGAGATTCTTAAGACGCTTTACCGCGGAGCCGAAATATTGATTTTTGATGAACCGACCGCTGTATTGACTCCTCAAGAAATCAAGGAATTGATTTATATTATGAAAGCCCTTATCAAAGAGGGGAAATCTATCATTTTAATCACACACAAACTTAAGGAAATCATGGAGGTTTGTGACCGGGTAACGGTTATACGCAAAGGGCAAGGAATTGGTACAGTGAACGTCAACGAAACGAATCCTAACGAATTGGCGAGCTTGATGGTCGGTAGGGAAGTTCTATTCAAGACGGAAAAAACGGCCGCTACTCCTTCGGATGTAGTTCTCGAGGTTCAGGAACTGGAAGTCAAGGATTCCCGGGGCGTTTCAGCTGTTCGGAACTTGGATTTAACAGTCCGTGCAGGAGAAATTGTCGGTATTGCCGGTGTAGATGGAAACGGTCAATCCGAACTGATTGAGGCATTGGCTGGCCTAAGGAAGACAACAGCTGGTTCGATAAAGCTAAATGGAAAAGAGATCAGGAATCTGAAGCCGCGTAAAATCACTGAAGCAGGTGTCGGCCATATTCCAGAAGACAGGCATAAGCATGGTTTGGTTCTCGATTACAGCATTGGGGAAAATATTGTCTTGCAAACCTACTATCAAAGGCCTTTCTCAAAAGCCGGTATCTTGAACTCAAAGAAAATATTTGAAAAAGCCCGTTCATTGATCAAAAGCTATGATGTTCGGACTCCTAGTGAATATACCCCGGCAAGGGCTCTTTCTGGCGGGAATCAGCAAAAAGCGATCATCGGACGGGAAGTTGATAGGAACCCGGATTTATTGATTGCCGCACAGCCAACACGCGGGCTTGATGTAGGAGCGATCGAGTTTATCCATAAACGGCTGATTGAACAGCGTGATGCAGGAAAAGCGGTACTTCTCATATCATTTGAATTGGAAGAAATCATGAATGTGAGCGATAGGATTGCCGTTATATACGAAGGGGAAATCGTCGCAATTGTCGATCCGAAAGAAACGACTGAACAGGAGCTTGGCCTTCTAATGGCCGGCAGTAAACGGACGGAAGCAGGTGGAAAACAAAATGTCTAAGTATTTATCTAAATTAACGAGTCCGTTAATAGCAGTTATCCTCGGCTTAGTCGTTGGGGCCATAATCATGTTAGTAAGCGGCTATGACCCAGTTGCCGGCTATGGCTCCATGGTAAATGGAATTATTGGGGATTCTTATTATGTAGGGGAATCCGTCAGGACAATCATCCCTTATATCCTTGCCGGTTTGGCAGTGGCTTTTGCTTTCCGTACGGGCCTATTCAATATCGGTGTAGAAGGGCAATTAATTGTAGGCTGGCTGGCGGCAGTTTGGGTCGGAATCGCTTTTGATCTTCCAAGGATCATCCATTTGCCATTGGCCATCTTAGTTGGTGCAGCTGCTGGGGCATTGTGGGCATTTATCCCTGGTTATTTAAAAGCTAAGTTCCGTGTACATGAAGTAATCGTTTCTATCATGTTGAATTATACAGCTTTATATGTGACGAATTATTTAATTAGGAATGTAATGACTGACAAGCTGGATAAAACAGAAAGAATTGCTGATACAGCATCACTGCGGTCTCCTTTTTTTGAAAGCATTACGGATTTTTCCCGGATGCATTGGGGAATAGTGGTAGCGATTATTTGCGTAATCATCATGTGGTTCCTGCTTGAAAGGACCAAAACCGGCTTTGAACTGAAAGCGGTAGGTTTCAATCAGCACGCGTCAGAGTATGCAGGGATGAGTGTCAATAAGAACATCATACTTTCCATGGTTATTTCAGGTGCTTTTGCAGGACTTGCTGGTGCGATGGAAGGCCTTGGAACTTTCGGTTATGCCGCAGTCAAAGGCGGGTTCACAGGTATGGGCTTTGATGGGATCGCAGTAGCCTTATTAGGGGCGAATACAGCTATTGGTGTTGTGCTTGCAGCCTTATTATTTGGGGGACTGAAAGCCGGGGCCTTAAATATGCCGCTAGAAACCGGAATACCTAGTGAAATTGTGGATATTGTCATAGCATTGATCATTTTCTTCGTCGCTTCCAGTTATTTTATTCGTTGGATTGCCGCTCGATTTAAGAAAGGGGTGAAATAAGTGGATTTTTACCAAGTATTACAAATTATTATTCCATCAATGATAGCTCTAGCTGCTCCACTTATTTTTACTTCACTCGGAGGAGTGTTTTCTGAACGGGCTGGTGTCATAAATATCGGTTTAGAAGGTTTGATGGTCATTGGTGCCTTTACAGGGATTGTTTTTAACTTAATGTTTGCTGATGTATTTGGGGAATGGACTCCTTGGCTTGCAGTCTTAGCGGCAATGATTGCCGGCTTGCTGTTTTCCATTCTGCACGCTGTGGCATGCATTACGTTCAGGGCGGACCAAACGGTTAGTGGGGTAGCCATCAACTTGTTGGCAGTTGGTCTGACCATGTTTTTGGTGAAGTTGATTTTTGACAAAGGTCAAACTGATAGAATCACAGAAACATTCCCAAGGATTGATGTTCCGTTACTAAGTGATATTCCATTTATTGGACCCATCTTTTTCGCAAATGGCTATTACATCGTATATATAGCGATTCTCATATCTTTTGTCGTTTGGTATGTACTTTATAAAACACCATTCGGGTTAAGGATCCGTGCAGTGGGTGAGCACCCAATGGCTGCTGATACGATGGGTGTCAATGTTACGAAAATCCGATATGCCGCCGTTTTATTATCAGGTGCTTTTGGAGGTATCGGCGGAGCGATTTATGCTACCATCTTTTCAAATGAATTCAATCATGCGACAATTAATGGTCAAGGTTTCATGGCCATTGCCGCCATGATTTTTGGTAAGTGGCACCCGATCGGGGCAATGGGAGCAGCTTTATTCTTTGGTTTGGCCCAAAGTTTAAGTATCGTTGGCTCGAGCCTTCCCTTCTTCAAGGATATTCCATCAGTTTACCTCTTGATCGCTCCATATGTTCTGACGATCATTGCGCTAACTGGTTTCATTGGACGTGCTGATGCTCCAAAAGCATCAGGACAGCCATACATCAAAGGGAAAAGATAAGTGTCTAACCGGTCAGCAAACTGTGCTGGCCGGTTTTTTCTTTTGAGTTTTGAGCCATAAGTGATGGTGAGCTGGTGAAAAACCAAAAAAAGTAGCTGTTACTTGCATGATTTTTCCTTTCACATGTATATTTTAAGTAGATGTTTAAAAGGGTTCCAATCTACAAACAATAAGCTAATAAAGGTGATTTATATAATGAGGAGGATTATTCATGTCTATTGCTTCCGATACAATTACGGAAAAAAGCGGCTACAAGCTTCATGTGGTCCGGACGGATAAATATAAAACGAATACTCTCGTGCTGAAGATGAAAGCCCCGTTGACAAAAGAGGACGTTACATATCGTGCATTGCTGCCATATGTGTTACAAAGCAATACAAGTAAATATCCTACAACACCCGAGCTTCGATCTTATCTTGATGATTTATATGGAGCAGGGTTTTATGTCGATGTAGCCAAAAAAGGAGAATATCAAATCATAAGTTTTACGATCGATATCGTAAATGAAAAATTCCTTAGTGATTCAACCCCGCTTCTCGAAAAGGCTTTTGGGCTATTATCAGAGGTGATCTTCAATCCGAAGAAAAACGGCGAAGCCTTTGACTCTAAAACGGTTTCCAATGAAATCCGTTCTTTAAAACAGCGGATTCAATCCATTTCCGATGACAAAATGCGATATTCAGCTACACGTCTAGTAGAGGAAATGTGCAAAAACGAACCATATGCTTTAGAAGCGAGCGGTAATCTTCAAGACTTGGAAACGATAACTCCAGAATCCCTATTCGCCTACTATAAAAAAATGCTGTCGGAAGATGAAATCGATTTATATGTAATCGGCGACATCGATGGATCGGAAGTGGAGGCACTGGCTGACAAATATGTGTCGTTGCAAGAACGTGAGCCTGTTAGACTGCCAAGGGAGACGGGCAAGGCAGTGGAGAAGGAAAAAGAAATCATCGAGAATTCGGATGTGAAACAAGGGAAATTGAATATCGGTTATCGAACCCAAGTTGCATACGGTGATCCAGATTATTATGCTCTTCAGCTATTCAATGGGATTTTTGGCGGCTTTTCACATTCCAAACTTTTCATTAATGTCAGGGAGAAAGCCAGCCTTGCTTATTATGCAGCTTCAAGGCTTGAAAGTCATAAAGGACTATTGATGGTCATGGCCGGCATTGAAAATGCCAACTACAAGCAGGCACTGGATATCATTCATGCACAAATGAAGGAAATGAAGCAAGGGAACTTTTCCGATGAAGAACTGGCACAGACAAAGGCGGTCGTTAAGAACCAGCTCCTTGAAACCATTGACGTTTCGAGAGGGCTTGTGGAAATTTTATATCATAATGTGATTTCCGGGCAGGATATATCACTCGACGAGTGGTTTGCAAAAACAGAGCGGACGACAAAGGAAGAAATCATTGCAGTTGGTCAAAAGATCCAGCTTGATACGATTTATTTCCTAACGGAAGCGGAGGTGCAAGGGTAATGGAAAAAATAGCATTCACTCAATTGAAAGAAGAGCTTTTCCATGAAAAAATGGATAATGGTCTCGAAGTATATATTCTTCCGAAAAGCGGGTTCAATAAATCATTTGCAACTTTCACGACGAATTATGGTTCAATCGACAACCATTTCAAACCATTGAATGAAACGGAATTCTCAAAAGTACCAGATGGGATTGCCCATTTTCTTGAACATAAGCTATTTGAAAAGGAAGATGGTGATGTTTTTCAGCAATTTTCAAAGCAGGGAGCATCTGCAAATGCCTTTACCTCTTTCACCCGTACAGCTTATTTATTTTCCAGCACGTCGGATTTCGAGAGGAATCTAACTACCTTAATTGACTTTGTCCAGGATCCTTACTTTTCGGAAAAGACGGTAGAGAAGGAAAAAGGAATCATTGGGCAGGAAATCAACATGTATGATGATAATTCAGACTGGCGTTTATATTTCGGGACTATTGCCAATATGTATCATCAGCATCCAGTGAAAATCGATATTGCCGGTACTGTGGAATCGATTGCAGGTATTACGAAAGATATGCTTTATGAATGTTATAATACGTTTTACCATCCTAGCAACATGCTCCTATTCGTTGTAGGACCGGTAGATGTCGAAAGTACCATGAAACTGATTCGGGATAACCAAAATGATAAAGGATACAACGAACAACCAGCAGTGGAACGTAAATTTGACGAAGAGCCGGAAATCGTTGCCAAGGATAAGGAAGTCTTAAGGATGAATGTCCAGACACCAAAAGTGATGCTGGGCATCAAGGCCATCAACGTAAACCAATCCGGTTTACAGCTTTTGAAAAGGGAATTGGCGACCAATATTTATTTGGAAATGCTGTTTGGCAAGAGTTCGCCTTTGCATGAGGAGCTGTATGAGGAAGGGTTGATCGATCAAAGCTTCTCATATGATTACACACAGGAACAAGGTTTTGGGTTTGCGTTAATTGGCGGGGACAGTGCCAAACCTGATGAGTTGACGGAGTCTTTATTCGGTATCCTGCAAAAATCAAAAGCCGGAACCGGCCTGAATGAAGAAAGCCTGCAAAGGACAATCAAGAAAAAAATCGGTTCTTTCCTCCGTTCCTTGAATTCGCCGGAATATATAGCGAATCAATTCACCAGATATGCATTCAATGATATGAATTTGTTCGATGTTGTATCGGTATTGGAAAAACTAACCATCGAAGATATCAGGGAGGTCGCCAAGGATTTAATATCCGATGAACGGATGACAGTCTGTCAGGTACTTCCGAAATAATATAAAGGGGGCGTGAAAGTGGGGAAACGTTTTGCCCTTATTACAGGAGCCAGTGGAGGAATCGGCAGGGAAATCGCTATAAAGCTCGCCGAGGAGAATTACTCACTTTATTTACATTATAACAGCAATGAAGAAGCGATACTTGCCCTGATTGAAGAACTGAAGCCTCATCAAGTCGAACTTATTCCGATACAAGCGGATTTGGCTGCACCGGACGGCTACAAGAAATTGGCGGAAAATATTTTTGCCCTCCATGCAATCGTCCTTAATAGTGGCAATAGCTATTACGGTCTTATATCTGACATGGATGAGACTATCGTTACTGAAATGGTTCAGCTGCACGTAACGAGCCCTTTCCAATTAACAAAGGAACTGCTTCCAAAGCTAATGTACCAAGAACAGGCTGCCATCGTTGCCGTCACATCGATTTGGGGGCAGACAGGTGCATCTTGTGAAGTATTATATTCAATGGTCAAAGGCAGCCAAAATGCTTTTATCAAGGCACTTAGCAAAGAAGTATCGCTTAATGGAATCCGGGTGAATGCCGTTGCCCCCGGTGCGATTTCCACTTCCATGCTCGAATCTTTCAGTGCAGAAGATCTGGAAATCATCAAAGGCGATATCCCGATGGGCAGGATGGGGCATTCCAAAGAAGTCGCGGAGGCCGTATACTATTTGCTTTCCGACAAGTCGTCCTATATAACCGGGCAGATTTTAGGTGTAAATGGCGGATGGTACACATGATTTTTTTTAAAGACATGTATAATTTCCTCGGTTCCTTCACAAAATATCTTTGTACTATTTTGAAGGAAAGGGTGACCATTCATGTCTGTACTGGACAATTGGGATCAATGGAAAAACTTCTTAGGCGACAGATTACATCAAGGTGAACAACAAGGCTTGTCAGAAGGCGCTGTTAACAACTTGGCTTACGAAATCGGTGATTACCTAGCTAATCAGGTTGAGCCCCAGAATGATCAAGAGAAAGTGCTTGCTGATCTTTGGTCAGTCGCAAGCGATCAAGAAAAACATGCCATGGCAAGTGTCATGGTCAAGTTAGTCGAGAACAATGGAACAAAGTAAAATATCAATCCAAAGGCCCTGTTATTAATTAACAGGGCCTTTTGGATTCTAGGGGGATGACTATTTGTCCTCTTATATAAAAATGAATACTTTTATAGGGTTTTTCCTTTTAACTTATCACGAAATGCTATATTATAGAAGCTAGACAATTAATATTAAAGTGTTCAGACCTTGAAATTTACGATGGATAAGTTTTTTGCCCATGATTAGGGCAAAAGCTTTTAGGCTTAAGGAGTG
This sequence comes from Bacillus sp. 220_BSPC, assembly GCF_001054655.1. Classification (NCBI taxonomy): domain Bacteria; kingdom Bacillati; phylum Bacillota; class Bacilli; order Caryophanales; family Bacillaceae; genus Bacillus; species Bacillus sp. 220_BSPC. The sequence goes on along the minus strand of NZ_JVPL01000188.1, from coordinate 35,386 downwards.
TTATCGTGGATAATAAAGAATGGTATTTTGAATATGAAATTCAAGTCAACCGTCCTGGTTTATTAGGGGATATTTCATCCCTTCTGGGTATGCTTTCCATTAATATCATCACCATTAACGGGGTAGATGAAGGCAGGCGTGGGTTACTTTTGTTGGCCAAAGACAGCCGTAATATAGAAAGATTCGAGTCAATTCTCCGTACGATGGATACGATAAAGGTCATTAAGCTTAGGGAACCTAAATTACGTGATCGCCTCGCAGTCAGGCATGGACGCTATATTCAGCGCGATGCCGATGAGAAAAACACCTTTAGGTTTGTTCGTGATGAACTAGGCTTGCTAGTCGATTTCCTGGCCGAGCTATTTAAACAGGAAGGTCATAAATTGATCGGGATCCGAGGGATGCCCCGTGTCGGAAAAACTGAATCTATCGTAGCATCGAGTGTTTGTGCTAATAAGAGATGGTTGTTTGTGTCATCGACCCTTTTAAAGCAGACTATCCGCAGCCAGCTTATTGAGGATGAATATAATAATGATAATTTGTTCATTTTAGATGGAATTGTTTCCACTCGCCGTGCAAATGAGCGTCATTGGCAGTTGATTCGTGAAATAATGAGGCTTGATGCTGTCAAAGTAATCGAACATCCGGATGTTTTTGTCCAAAATACGGAGTATACCCTCGAAGACTTTGATTATATTATTGAATTGAGAAACAATCCTGAAGAAGAAATAACATATGAAGTTGTCGACCAAAAAGACCAGTTTTCAGGGTCCGATTTTGGTTCCTTTGACTTTTAAAATGGCAGGTGTTTTATTTGACTGAATTGGGTAATCGATTAAAGGAAGCTAGGGAAGCCAAAGGTCTTAGCCTAGAAGATTTGCAGGAATTAACAAAGATCCAAAAGCGTTACCTCATTGGCATTGAAGAAGGAAATTACAGTATGATGCCTGGAAAGTTCTATGTACGGGCATTCATAAAGCAATATTGTGAAGCGGTCGGACTGGATCCAGAAGAGATTTTCGAACAATATAAGAATGAAATACCATCGGTCTATAGTGAGGAATTGCCAGAACAGCTTTCACGGGTCCAATCCCGGAAAACCATTCCGGCAGGAGATTCAAAGGTTGTGGAAATGTTACCGAGGATCCTGGCTGTCGTTTTAGTCATTGGTGCGGCCGTTTTGATATGGGTACTGGTATCGAATTATATGAGTAACCCAGATAATGATGATAAAAAGAACGCTAAAGAGAATGAAGCTGTGGGCTACAATAAAAGTGATGGGTTTAACGAAGAAAAAGAGAATGCAGACAAAAAACAGGATGAAGAAAAATCTGAGTCATCTGACGAGAAGAATGAAGATGATGCTGTTGTCAAAGATGAAAAGAAAGAGCAAAATCTTGCCGTCACAAGTTCCAGCGGTAAAAATAGTACGTATGAATTAAAAAATACCGATACTTTTAAATTAAAGGTGACCTCCAAAGGCTCACCATGGGTCGGCATAAAAAATGGTGAAGGTAAATTACTTTTCCAGGGCACTATCGAAAAGGACAAAAGCCAGGAAATTGATTTTACCAATGAAAAAGAAGCTGTCATCAATATAGGCAGGGCATATGAAACTGAGATTTATGTGAATGATGAGAAGCTGGAGTATTCCATTTCACCGACTGAAGTGAATACGCAATTGGTTACGATACAATTTACGAAAGCCGAATAGTCATCTTATAGATGACTATTTTTGCTCTATATAATAGTAAGGCGGCGGGAAATGGTTCACCCGGCATATAAGATTGGATTTTGAGTTAAATTATACATATAAGCATTATTTTAGATTTAAGACGCATTGCCCAAATGGCAGGCGTAAATTTTGGAGGTAAAAGTTTTGAATCTGCCTAATAAGATTACAGTAGCAAGAATCTGTTTAATACCAGTATTTTTAATCATCATGCTCGTTCCTTTTTCATGGGGGACACTGACTTGGGGAGAATACAGCTTGCCAGTGGCACACCTGGCTGGAGCCATCCTCTTTATAATCGCTTCCACTACGGATTGGATCGATGGCCATTTTGCCAGAAAATATAATATGATTACTGATTTAGGGAAATTTTTAGATCCATTGGCAGATAAACTTCTGGTTTCGGCTGCCTTAATCGTTTTGGTTGATCAAGATTTAATGTACGGTCAATCTTGGATTGCCATCGTGATCATAAGTCGCGAGTTTGCAGTCACTGGATTGCGTTTGGTGTTAGCGGGTACAGGGGAAGTGGTTGCAGCGAACCAGCTAGGTAAAATTAAAACATGGGCACAAATTGTTTCTATTTCGGCTTTATTGCTGCATAACCTTCCATTTGCCCTCATTTCACTTCCATTTGCCAATATCGCATTATGGATTGCATTAATCTTTACAATCTGGTCAGGTTTGGATTATTTTATAAAAAACAAAGAAGTATTTGTTAATTCAAAGTAAAACGAATGGTGGTTTTGAAAAGATGGATGCAGAAATCATTGCAGTGGGTTCAGAGCTTCTTTTAGGTCAAATCAATAACACTAATGGAAGATTCTTATCGCAGCAGTTTGCGGAAATGGGAATCAACGTTTTTTACCATACTGTGGTCGGAGATAACGACCGCCGATTACAACAAGCTATAGAAATCGCTGAATCGAGGGCGAACTTGATTGTTTTTACCGGTGGGCTTGGTCCTACCAAAGATGACTTAACGAAAGAAACGATTGCTCGCCATATCGGGAAAAAGCTCGTTTTTAATGATGAAGCTTTGCAATCCATTGAAGCTTACTTCCAAAAACGGGAACGGCCGATGACGGAAAACAACAAAAAGCAGGCCCTTGTCTTGGAAGGCAGTGAAGTGTTGGCAAACGATCATGGCATGGCCCCGGGAATGGTTTTGTCCAAATCTGGGATTACATATATGCTCCTGCCTGGACCACCAAGTGAAATGGAGCCGATGTTTTTAAGTTATGGTTATGAAAAAATCATGAATAAATTGGAAAAGCATGAACGGATCGATTCCAAGGTTCTTCGGTTCTACGGTATAGGTGAAGCCGAACTGGAAACGGTGATTGAAGATCTCCTTGTCAATCAAACGAATCCGACAATCGCTCCGCTTGCAGCCGAAGGGGAAGTGACGTTAAGGATCACCGCCAAAGGCCCTTCTAAAGAAAAATGCGAAGAACTTATTTTAGAAACGGAAAAAGAAATTCTTAGCCGGGTCGGAAAGTTCCATTATGGAAGTGATAATACTTCTCTAATAAAGGAACTTGTAAAAGAATTAACGGTCCGCAAGCTTTCAATCGCGGCAGCTGAAAGCTTGACCGGGGGGATGTTCCAAGAACAGCTGACAACCATCCCGGGCGCCGGTAAAGTCTTTAAGGGCGGAATGGTCTGCTATACGAATGATGCGAAGACCAATGTCCTCGGCGTCAGTGATGATACCATATCTGAGTATGGGGTGGTCAGCGGTGAGTGTGCAATGGAAATGGCCTCTAATGTCCGGAGTAAGCTCGATGCGGATGTAGGCATAAGCTTTACGGGTGTTGCGGGGCCGGACGAACAAGAAGGCAAGCCTGTAGGTACAGTATTTATTGGCATTTCCTATCGGGATGGAAACACTCACTTCAAGGAGTTGAATCTTTCCGGAAGCAGGGCGCAAAACCGTATTCGGAGTGTGAAGTACGGCTGTCATTACCTATTAAGGGATTTATAAACGCCATAAGCAGAGCTTTTTTACAGCTCTGCTTTTTATTTGGTTTTAGAAGTTTGTTTCTTGAAAAATAGGGAAAAAAGAAAAAAGTTAATTCAATGAAAATGTTTTTTTTTAGGGAGTAAGTGAAGCGAAATGGAGATTTCCTTAAGCTAAAACGCTTTTTTACAAAGAATATCCCGAAAGAAAAAAACGAATGAATGTTCGACTTTTTGCTTGGCAAAATAGTAAAAAGAGTATATAGTAAAGATAGGTTTTGAGACAGGGTACAAACCTTGATCTCGAATAATTGCTAACGTAAGTACACCTTTAATCGGACAGCCGATTAGTTGAATATAGAGGAGGAAATTGAGTGAGTGATCGTCAAGCGGCTTTAGATATGGCGTTAAAACAAATTGAGAAACAATTTGGTAAAGGTTCGATTATGAAACTTGGGGAACAGACTGATCGTAGGATTTCAACGATCTCAAGCGGTTCTTTAGCATTGGACGTAGCGTTGGGAGTGGGCGGATATCCAAGAGGCCGGGTCATTGAGATATATGGACCTGAAAGCTCCGGTAAAACGACTGTAGCATTACATGCCATTGCAGAGGTACAAAAGACTGGCGGGACGGCTGCATTCATTGATGCCGAGCATGCTTTAGATCCAGCATATTCAGAAAAACTTGGTGTGAATATCGATGAGTTACTGCTTTCACAGCCTGATACGGGTGAACAAGCCTTAGAGATTGCTGAAGCGTTAGTTCGAAGCGGAGCGGTAGATATCATTGTCATTGACTCGGTGGCAGCACTTGTTCCTAAAGCTGAAATCGAAGGCGAAATGGGAGATTCCCATATGGGTCTCCAAGCCCGGATGATGTCTCAGGCACTTAGAAAACTGTCTGGTTCCATTAATAAATCAAATACCATTGCCATTTTCATTAACCAAGTCCGTGAAAAAATCGGTGTTATGTTTGGGAATCCAGAAACGACTCCGGGAGGCCGGGCATTGAAGTTCTATTCAACTGTTCGTCTGGAAGTGCGCCGTGCGGAGCAATTAAAACAAGGTAATGAAATCGTGGGTAATAAAACGAAAATCAAAGTTGTAAAAAACAAGGTTGCTCCACCATTCCGCCAAGCAGAAGTTGACATCATGTATGGTCAAGGGATTTCACAGGAAGGTGAAATCATCGATATGGGTGCAGACCTTGATATCGTCCTTAAAAGCGGCTCATGGTATTCATACAATGAAGAGCGTGTCGGACAAGGCCGTGAAAATGCGAAGCTGTTCCTGAAAGAAAATCAGGATATCGCTCAGGAAATTTCTCAGAAAATCAGAGATCACTATAATCTTGATGGAGAGCATGAATTACCACCAGAAGAAAATGAAACAGAAGAGCATTTTGAATTGCTTGATTAATGATATTTGGAAAAGGCCTAAGCTTATTCGCTTAGGCCTTTTATGTATATTTTAAGAAAAATGCGAAATTTCCAGCGGATTAAATGGCATTGTAATCAGATTTACAGACTTCTTCCATAATGAATGCTGTACATTATGATGGTTAATATTAAGAAAACTTGAATAATCATTGATACATAAGGGACAAACGCTTGACAATAAAAATTCTCAACTATACAATTAATATGTATATTTTACAATTTTTCAAACTAAAATTTTGAAAATTAAGTGCTGTATATTGAATTTATGTGCAATGTACTTGCCGACAGTTCAACATTTTATGTAAAAAGTTCATAGCAAGGGGAGGTGAAACGATGGAACCCATGACAATCATCTTCACTTTGCTTGGCCTAATCGTCGGTGCAGTTGTTGGTTATTTTATTCACAAATCAAAATTTGAGAGTAGAATAGCAGGGGCAAAGGGCTCTGCAGAACACATCCTTGAGGATGCAAAACGTGAAGCGGAAGCACTTAAGAAAGAAGCCTTGTTGGAAGCAAAAGATGAAATTCATAAAGTTCGTGCCGATTCGGATCGGGAAGCCCGTGAAAGAAGGAACGAATTACAAAAACAAGAAAATCGGTTATTGCAAAGAGAAGAGAATCTGGACCGTAAGGATGAAACGTTAGACAAACGTGAGAGCCTTTTGGAGAAAAAAGATGATTCTCTAAACCAAAGACAACAGCATATTGAAGAGATGGAAAGCAAAGTGGAAGAGATGGTTCGTAAGCAGCAAACAGAGCTTGAACGTGTTTCCGGTTTAACTCGTGAAGAGGCTAAAGCAATCATTATAGACCGAATGGAAAACGAGCTTGCTCACGATGTAGCGCTTATGATTAAAGAAAGTGATACCCGTGCCAAAGAAGAAGCTGATAAAAAAGCAAAAGAAGTCCTTTCTCTTGCCATTCAGCGTTGTGCGGCTGATCATGTTGCAGAGACCACCGTTTCTGTAGTAAATCTTCCAAACGATGAAATGAAAGGACGGATAATCGGACGTGAAGGACGAAATATCCGGACGTTAGAAACGCTAACAGGTATTGACCTTATTATTGATGATACTCCTGAAGCTGTCATTTTATCTGGATTCGATCCAATTAGACGGGAAACGGCACGCTTGGCTCTTGAGAAACTTGTTCAGGACGGACGGATCCATCCGGCTCGCATTGAAGAAATGGTTGACAAAGCAAGACGTGAGGTAGATGAACATATTCGTGAAATTGGTGAACAAACTACTTTTGAAGTTGGAGTTCACGGTCTCCATCCAGATCTCATCAAAATACTAGGACGTTTGAAATTCCGTACCAGTTATGGGCAAAACGTACTTAAACATTCAATTGAAGTGGCCCAGCTTTCAGGTTTACTGGCCGCTGAGCTTGGTGAGGATGAAGTTCTTGCCCGCCGTGCAGGTTTATTGCATGATATTGGGAAAGCGATCGATCATGAAGTGGAAGGCAGTCACGTTGAAATTGGCGTTGAATTAGCAACCAAATATAAAGAGCATCCAACTGTCATTAACAGCATCGCTTCACATCATGGCGATACGGAACCAACTTCCATCATTTCAGTGCTTGTGGCTGCCGCTGATGCATTATCAGCTGCAAGACCGGGAGCAAGAAGTGAAACGCTTGAAAATTACATTAGAAGACTTGAAAAGCTTGAGGAAATTTCCGAGTCCTATGATGGAGTGGAAAAATCTTTTGCGATTCAAGCCGGACGAGAAGTGCGGATTCTAGTGAAACCAGAACAAATCGATGATCTTTCGGCACATCGACTCGCACGTGATATCCGGAAAAGGATTGAAGAAGAGCTCGATTACCCAGGTCATATAAAAGTCACGGTCATCCGTGAAACAAGAGCAGTTGAATATGCCAAATAATTGTTAGTGAAAGACGAAGTGGTGCAAACCACTTCGTCTTTTCTTTTTCCGATATGAATCGTTAAGCGTAATTCTTATAATTACCCCAAATTATGTTACAATACATACTTGAATAATTCATATAATTAGGTGAATCCAGAAAGGGTTTTACAATGAAATTGCTATTTATAGGGGATGTAGTGGGATCTCCAGGTCGTGACATGATCCAAGAATACCTTCCTAAGTTAAAAGAAAAGTATCGTCCGCATATCACGGTCATCAATGGCGAGAATGCAGCAAGTGGCCGGGGGATTACAGAAAAGATTTACCGCAGTTTTTTAGAGTGGGGAGCGCAGGCAGTGACCATGGGAAACCATACATGGGATAATCGTGATATTTTCAACTTTATTGATGAAGCGAAATATCTTGTCCGTCCAGCAAACTTTCCTGAAGGGGTACCCGGAGAAGGCATGAAATTTTTAAAATTGAACCAGCATGAAATAGCGGTCATCAATTTGCAAGCGAGAACGTTCATGCCGGATTTGGACTGTCCGTTCAAAAAGGCGGAAGAACTAGTGGCGGAGGCTCGAAAAAAGACACCGATCATCTTTGTCGATTTTCATGGTGAAGCTACAAGTGAAAAGCAAGCCATGGGGTGGTTCCTGGATGGTAAGGTTACAGCCGTCGTTGGTACACACACACACGTCCAGACAGCCGATAACCGTATATTACCTGCAGGCACCGCTTACATATCAGATGTAGGCATGACAGGACCATATGATGCCATCCTTGGTATGGAAAGAGAGGCAGTCATCCATCGGTTCCTGACCAGCCTGCCAGTTCGTTTCGAAGTCCCAAAAGAGGGACGGACCCTATTAAGTGGGGTTCTCCTTGAAATTGATGAGAAAACTGGCAAGGCAAAGAAGATAGAAAGGATCCTGATTAACGAAGATCATCCCTTTTACCATTGATTCGAACGGATGGACAGTCAAACTGCCATCCGTTTTTCCATTCTTTAATAAATGGTGTACAATCCCGGTTTTCTTTGTCATACAAGTTTTACTTGATGAATATAGTAGCAGTGGAAAGTGTTATAACTATTGAGCCAAGTTAGAATCGGCAGGGAAAACAAGGAGGACTAGGAATGGAAATATTAAAAGTTTCAGCAAAATCTAATCCTAATTCTGTAGCAGGCGCACTAGCGGGAGTGCTCAGGGAAAGAGGAGCAGCCGAAATTCAAGCAATCGGTGCAGGTGCGTTAAATCAAGCCGTCAAGGCAGTAGCAATCGCAAGAGGGTTTGTCGCACCTAGTGGAGTTGACTTGATTTGTATTCCTGCCTTTACAGATATACTTATTGATGGCGAAGAGAGAACGGCAATAAAACTAATCATTGAACCAAGATAATTCCATGTTTGGGTGTCCTGTTTGTCAGATGGCGAGCAGGCTCTTTTTTGTCGTGAAATCCAAATGACGAAAGACCCGTGTCCCTTTATAATGGAATATATAATCATAAAAAAGGTACAGGAAAGGGGGATTACATGGAGATTTTTGATGCACATTGTGATGTGCTGATGAAGATGTTCATCGATCCGGATATTTCTTTTACGAATAGTGATAAATTACATATAACAAAGCGGGGTTTATTGGACGAAGGGGGAAAGGTACAATGTTTTGCCATATATATTCCTGAAAAAGTCCACCCTGATATGAGATTTCAAGCGGCTTTGGCGATGGTGGATATTTTTCATGAAAAGATTTTGTCAGAGCCGGAAATGAAATTTATAAAGACCAAGGCAGACATCGAATCTTTAAAAGAAAAGGAAATCGGTGCCATGCTAACTTTGGAGGGGTGCGATTGTATTGGGAATGATTTGTTGAAACTGAAAACCCTTATTCATCTTGGAGTATCCTCCGTAGGCCTAACTTGGAATTACGCTAACTTGGTAGCGGATGGAGCATTAGAAACAAGAGGGGGCGGCTTGACAGGATTTGGAACGGAGGTGGTCACGCTACTGAATGAGAAGGCAATTTGGTGTGATTTATCCCATTTATCTGAAGCTGGATTTTGGGACACCCTAAAATTGACGAAATTCCCGATCGCCTCCCATTCGAATGCTTATCATCTTTGTCCGCATCCGCGAAATTTAAAGGACGGGCAGATAAAAGCCCTTTTACAGAAAAATGGGGTGATCGGCGTGACCTTTGTCCCGCAATTTCTAGCAAATGGCTCGGTTACGATAAAGGATATCTTGAAACATATAGAGCATATATGCAGTTTGGGCGGGGAAAGACAAATTGGATTAGGCTCCGACTTCGATGGAATCGATCATATGGTAGAGAATTTAACGTCATATAAGGATTATCATAACTTAATAAATGAATTGAACAGGCTTTATTCCAGTGAGTTTGTAAAAGGTCTCCTTTTTGATAATTTCACTCGTAATTTTCCGCTTGAAAAGGAAATTTCTTAAGTGATTTTCAATTCTTACTATATAGATATGAATAAATATTCTGAAAATATAAAAAATAAAAGCAAAAAGGTTGCAATTTGATGATTTAACCGATAGAATTGAAAGCGTTTAGTACACCTTTCCTAAATTAGAACGATAATTATACATAGTTGAATGTTCTAAGAGAGGTGCGGTTAAATGCATTTATATACGAACGTCCTAAAGGAGTGTAAGACATGATCAATCAACTTTCATGGAAAGTTGGCGGACAACAAGGTGAAGGTATTGAAAGTACAGGAGAAATATTCTGTATTGCCCTCAATCGCTTAGGTTATTACTTGTATGGCTACCGTCATTTCTCATCCCGAATCAAGGGTGGACACACGAATAACAAAATTCGTGTAAGTACTACGGAAACTCGTGCTATCTCTGATGATTTAGACATCTTAGTTGCTTTTGACCAAGAAACAATTGACGTCAATTATAAAGAATTACATGAGGGTGGCATCATAATTGCAGATGCAAAATTCAAACCTGTCTGCCCAGAAGATACAAAGGCAGAATTATATATTGTTCCTTTTACGGAAATAGCAGCCGAATTAGGAACATCATTAATGAAAAATATGGTCGCCATCGGTGCGACATGTGCTGTTCTCGGAATGGAAATTTCCGTATTCAACGATGTGGTTGATGAAATATTCGGCCGTAAAGGTGAAGAAATCGTTAAGAAGAATATGGATGCCATTACTGCCGGCTATAAGGCAATGGAAGTGCTGCTTGGAGAAAAACTGGGCGCGATGGAGCTGGAAAAGGCAGACGGCCAAAAACGCATGTTCATGATCGGAAACGATGCTATCGCTTTAGGCGCAGTAGCAGGCGGTTGCCGCTTCATGGCAGCTTACCCGATTACTCCGGCCTCGGAAATTATGGAATACTTAATTAAGAAACTTCCTCAATTTGGCGGGACAGTCATACAGACTGAAGATGAAATCGCGGCAGCCACAATGGCAATCGGTGCGAACTATGGCGGTGTACGTGCCATCACAGCTTCAGCTGGACCTGGGCTTTCCTTGAAAATGGAAGCGATTGGTTTAGCGGGCATTACCGAAACGCCAATTGTCATCGTCGATACTCAACGTGGCGGTCCATCTACGGGACTTCCTACAAAACAAGAGCAATCTGATTTAATGGCCATGATTTATGGTACACATGGTGAAATACCTAAAATCGTCATGGCTCCGAGTACTGTTGAGGAAGCTTTTTATGATACGGCAGAAGCATTCAACCTTGCAGAGGAGTATCAATGTCCAGTTATCGTTTTATCCGACTTACAGCTATCATTAGGTAAACAGACGGTTCAGCCGCTTGATTACGGCAAAGTGGAGATTAGACGCGGAAAATTGGTTGACTTTGAAATTGAAGAGCCTGAAAACAAATCTTACTTCAAGCGTTATGAAGTAACGGAAGACGGAGTCTCACCACGGGTAGTGCCTGGTATGAAAAATGGAATTCACCATGTTACGGGTGTTGAACATGATGAAACGGGCAGACCTTCCGAGACGGCCGTGAATCGCAAATTGCAAATGGATAAACGGATGCGTAAGCTGAATAATTTAACTAACACATTCCAAACACCAGTATACAAAAACACACCGCATGAAGAAGCGGATTTATTAATTCTTGGCTTTAACTCAACACGCGGGACGATTGATGAAGCGATCGGCCGGTTAGAAACGGATGGAATGAAAGTGAATCATGCACAAATCCGTTTGATTCATCCTTTCCCAGCTGATGAAGTCCTATCATTGGTGCAAAGTGCTAAGAAAGTAGTAGTTATTGAAAATAATGCGACTGGACAATTGGCTAATATCATCAAGATGAATGTCGGACATGTTAATAAAATTAAAAGCATCCTAAAATATGATGGCAACCCATTCCTCCCGCATGAAATTCACACACAATGCAAGGAGATGTTCGAATATGGCAACGTTTAAAGAGTTTCGGAATGATGTAAAACCTAACTGGTGTCCTGGCTGCGGAGATTTCTCCGTTCAGGCTGCCATGCAGCGTGCGGCAGCCAATGTAGGATTGGAGCCGGAGAATTTGGCTGTTGTTTCCGGTATCGGCTGTTCAGGGCGTATATCCGGTTACATCAAGTCATATGGTTTCCACGGCATCCATGGCCGCTCACTGCCAATTGCCCAAGGAGTAAAAATGGCCAACCGTGAATTGACCGTTATAGCTTCAGGCGGTGACGGAGATGGTTTTGCAATCGGGATGGGACACACCATCCATGCGATCCGCCGTAATATCGACATTACGTATATTGTCATGGATAACCAAATTTATGGATTGACAAAAGGCCAGACTTCTCCTAGATCCGCTGCTGGATTTAAAACGAAATCCACTCCAGAAGGATCAATAGAACAGGCTGTTTCACCCATGGAATTAGCATTATCAGCTGGCGCTACGTTTGTCGCCCAAAGCTTTTCCACTGACTTGAAAGACCTGACGGCGATCATTGAAGCAGGGATAAACCATAAAGGGTTCTCCTTTATCAATGTTTTCTCTCCTTGCGTAACATACAATAAGATCAATACGTATGATTGGTTTAAACAAAACTTAACTAAATTGAACACGATTGAAGGTTATGATTCTTCAAATAAAGAACAGGCCATGCAGACTTTGATGCAGCATGACAGTCTCGTGACAGGGATCATTTATCAAGACTCTTCACGTCCTTCTTACCAGGAATTAGTGCCAGGGTATGCTGAAAAATCGTTAAATAAATCAGATCTGACACTGGATCAAGCGCATTTTGATAAGCTTGTTGCTGAATTTATGTAAAAGTTAAAAGGTTCACCCCTTAGACGGGGTGAACCTTTTTTTATGATTAATTGGAAAGCTCAAGTAGAGAGAATCACTCTAAATTAGCTTACCACCAACCGTTATTACATCCACAGCCGAATGAGAATAAATTGCAACGATTCCTTCTGCGACAATGGCGGTTGCGGTCCCGATCGCGGTCCCGATCACGATCACGATCCCGGTCGCGGTCGCGCCTATTGCAGCCCCTCACAGCACGACAAAAATCGTCTGCGATTCTATCGTTATCTCTGTCCCGATCTCTGTCCCGATCTCTGTCCCGATCTCTGTCCCGATCTCTATCCCGATCGCGGTCCCGATCATGATTATTGCATCCACATGACATATAAGTCACTCCTTCATTGTTTTTGTTGTACAAGATATCTTATTCGGGAGCGGACAAGATGCTATAGAAACATGACCCATTTAACAAAAATGTACGAATGCCCAAAAATCATCATTATTAATGTGAAAAGGCCGGTACAAAAGTGATTATGGTATTTTTGTGATTGATTTTTCATATCTTTAACATATTAAGGTAGATGAAAAAGCACAGCCCTATTTCAGGGGGAATGTACATGTTGAGAGGTAAAATGAAAGCCATCGTCAAACATCACCGAGGTTATGGGGCACAATTACAAGTTGTCGATATACCGGACATTCGTGATGACGAGGTCTTGATTCGAGTGAAGATGACCTCGATCTGCGGAACGGATATTCATATTTTCACCTGGGATGAATGGTCACAAGGAAGGGTGAGCCCGCCATACGTATTCGGGCACGAATTTGCAGGGGAAGTAATCGAGATAGGAGCAAGCGTCAGTAATGTTTCAGTTGGTGATTGTGTATCTGCCGAAACACATATCGTTTGCGGTACATGCAGGCAGTGCTTAACAGGGCAATTCCATATCTGTAAAAAAACAAACATTATCGGTGTTGATAAACAAGGGTGCTTTGCAGAGTACATAGCTCTGCCAGCCAAGAATTTATGGAAAAATCCAAGTGATATGCCACTCGATATAGCTACCATCCAAGAACCGATGGGGAATGCCGTCCATTCAGTGCTAGCCGGCGAGGTGCTGGGTAAAACGGTGGCAATAATCGGTTGTGGTCCAATTGGGCTTATGGCGATTGCTGTAGCAAAGGCCGCAGGTGCTGATAAAGTAATCGCTCTTGATATTAATGATTATCGACTTCAGCTAGCCAAAAAGATGGGTGCCACACACCTCATTCATTCAATTAATCAGGATCCAGTGGAAATCACGAAAAGCATTACAAGTGGGGATGGGGTAGATGTTGTTTGTGAAATGAGCGGTAACCCTACAGCTATCCAACAAGGGTTCAAGATGGCGACCAATGGTGGAAGAATATCCATTCTAAGTCTGCCTTCTAAGCCCGTTACGATTAATATAACAGAGGATATCGTATTCAAGGGTCTTACTGTCCAAGGGATAACTGGAAGGAAGATGTTTTCAACCTGGCAACAGGTTTCAAGTCTGCTTGAAAGTGGCAAGGTTGATGTAAAACCAATGATTACCCATCGGTTTTTACTTAGTGATTTTGAAAAGGGCTTTGAACTGATGATCAAAGGTCAGTGTGGTAAGGTTCTCCTTATACCTTGAACACCTGATAAGGTGAAAATTGCATGGTCTGCATTTGAAAAATCTTGAAAGGGGAAAGCGTCATCCGAAAATGATAAGAAGAGGCTAACTTCGTCATAGCCTCTTCTTTCATGTTCTTATTTTCAATATTTGTGAAAAATTTCTTACAATTGAAGAAGCCACGACAGAATGATTGTTTCTTGCTGTTAAAAGCTTTATACTATGATAATGTGGATATATCACACTTAATAGCTAATATTTACTGGAAATTCTTAAAAAGGAATCCGTATAAATCCATTTGAAGATAGGTCTTGGAATAGTTGGTGAAAGAAATAAACTAACTATTTTGAAAGGAGATTAACTATGAACGAGAAACAACGATTAGAATCACAACAAGTACAGGCTGAGAATCCAGCGGACAAAAAATCCGAAAAGGACTTCAGTAAGTACTTTCAAGCCGTTTATATTCCGCCTTCCTTAAAGGATGCGAAAAAGCGAGGAAAAGAAGAAGTAGAATATCATGATGACTTTGCCATTCCTGAAGGTTTCCGCGGAATGGGAGAAGGTAAAAAGTTTTACATTCGCACTTTTGGCTGTCAAATGAACGAACATGATACAGAAGTCATGGCGGGCATCTTTATGGCACTTGGTTATCAGGCGACAGACTCGGTGGATGATGCTAACGTCATTTTACTTAACACTTGTGCGATTCGGGAAGGCGCAGAGAATAAAGTGTTCGGTGAATTGGGGCATTTAAAATCATTGAAATTGGAAAAGCCGGATCTATTGCTTGGGGTTTGCGGCTGTATGTCACAAGAGGAGACAGTTGTAAAGCGGATTCTAGAGAAGCACCATTTTGTAGATATGATTTTCGGAACGCATAACATCCACCGCCTGCCGCAAATCCTTAATGAAGCGTATCTTTCCAAGGAAATGGTCATTGAGGTTTGGTCTAAAGAAGGTGATGTAATCGAGAACCTTCCGAAAGTGCGTAAAGGAAAAACCAAGGCATGGGTCAATATCATGTATGGCTGCGATAAATTTTGTACATACTGCATCGTACCGTACACGAGAGGGAAAGAAAGAAGCCGCAGGCCTGGAGATATCATCCAGGAAGTCCGTCATTTAGCGGCACAGGGTTACAAGGAAATAACCTTGCTTGGACAGAATGTGAATGCTTACGGTAAAGATTTTACGGATATCGATTATCGTTTCGGCGATTTGATGGATGAAATCCGCAAAATTGACATTCCGCGCATTCGTTTTACGACAAGCCATCCCCGTGATTTTGATGATCATTTGATTGAAGTACTGGCTAAAGGCGGAAATCTCGTTGACCATATCCATCTTCCAGTTCAATCGGGAAGTACGGAAACACTTAAAATCATGGCCCGTAAGTATACACGCGAACAATATTTAGAGCTAGTTAAAAAAATCAAGGAAGCTATCCCAAGTGCATCGCTAACCACGGACATCATTGTAGGCTATCCGAATGAAACGGAAGAGCACTTTGAAGAAACGATGTCATTATACCGTGAAGTTGGTTTCGATGCAGCATATACTTACATCTACTCACCACGTGAGGGAACACCGGCTGCGAAAATGCAGGATAATGTACCGATGGAAGTGAAAAAGGAACGTCTGCAACGCTTGAATGCCCTTGTAAATGAAACGTGCGCATTGAAAATGAAAGAGTATGATGGACAGATTGTTGAAGTGCTCGTTGAAGGCGAAAGCAAGAAGAATGCGGAAGTATTAGCAGGTTATACAACGAAAAATAAGCTCGTGAACTTCAAAGGACCAAAATCCGCTATTGGCAAAATCGTAAAAGTGAAAATCACCGGAACGAAAACATGGTCATTAAATGGGGATATGGTTGAAGAAGCAACGGCGATTGAGGTGGAGTAATATGACTAAATATACTAAAGATGACATTCTGAACAAAGCAGCCGAGCTTGCTGAAATGATCGCCAGCACGGAAGAAGTCGATTTCTTTAAACGGGCAGAAGCTCACATCAATGAAAATCAAAAAATCCGTGAAATGATCGCCAGCATCAAGAGTTTGCAAAAACAGGCTGTAAACTTCCAACATTACGGCAAAGAGAAAGCATACAGTCAAGTGCAGGCCAAAATTGATGCACTGGAAAAACAATTGGATGAACTTCCGATCGTGCAAGAATTCAAACAATCCCAAGTGGATGTAAATGATCTTTTACAAATGGTCTCTTCACAGGTATCGAATAAGGTGACGGACCTGATTATTGAATCGACCGAAGGCGATGTCCTTCGCGGTGAGACAGGTTCACAGGTACAAGCAGGCGGCGGAAGCTGTTCATGAATAGTAAAAAAGCCCTTCTGGTTTCAGAAGGGCTTTTTTAATATGCGGAAATCCTTATACAGTGCCCATTCGTGACACATATCCCAAAACTTGAGCATAAAATAACCTAGGTTTAAAACATTACAGCAGTTTTCAAACAATTAAAATTCTACGCACACTAGACTTTTACCACGCATAGGATGAATGGAAACTGTATGAGGAGGGTTCGCTAGCATGTCACAATATAGAGAGATAATTACTAAAGCGGTGGTGGCAAAAGGACGTAAATTCACTAAGTCCTCTCACACCATTTGCCCGGCTCATCATCCTTCTAGCATTCTAGGTTGTTGGATCATCAACCATAAATACGATGCAAAGAAAGTCGGCAAAAAGGTAGAAATTCACGGCAGCTACGAAATCAACGTCTGGTATTCTTATAACCAAAATTCAAAGACGGAAGTTGTAACTGAAAAAGTGCAATATACCGACGTTATTTCGCTGAAATACCGTGATCCCGATTGTCTTGATGACCATGAAATCGTTGCAAAAGCTGTCCAACAGCCGAATTGTTTAGAAGCATGCATCTCCCCATGTGGACAAAAAATCATTGTCCATGTGGAAAGGGAATTCTTTGTGGAAGTCGTCGGCGAAACGAAAATTTGTGTCGCTGTAAGTCCAGATGGCCGCTGTGAGGATGACTGGGGCTCTGATTTCGATGATGAGGATTTCGAAGATTTAGATCCGGATTTCCTTGATGAATTCGAAGACGAATAGAATATAGAAATTAATACCGGATGACATTCCCTTCATCCGGTTTTATTTAATTTGAAGCGGGACAAGTCCCTATGGCTTTGCAGATACAGCTAGCTTACAAATTTACCATGCAATTTCGAATACAGGCCATGTTGCATTTTCGTATGTTATAATGAAGGACATAAATGTGTAATAGATTTTAGTTTGGAAAGGTTTTGAAGGAATGGCTGGATATACTCCGATGATACAGCAATATTTAAAAATTAAGGCAGAGTATCAGGATGCCTTTTTATTTTTTCGTTTAGGCGATTTTTATGAAATGTTTTTTGACGATGCACTGAATGCATCACAAGAGCTCGAAATCACATTAACGAGCCGAGAAGGCGGTAGTGAAGAGCGAATTCCGATGTGCGGCATTCCGTATCACTCGGCTGCTAATTATATTGATATATTGATAGAAAAAGGTTTTAAAGTAGCTATTTGTGAACAAACCGAAGATCCGAAGCAAGCCAAAGGTGTGGTACGCAGGGAAGTTGTCCAGCTGATTACCCCGGGAACGAAAATGGATAGTAAGGGTCTTCGTGAAAAGGAAAATAATTATATTGCCACCATCACTTATTTTACGGATGGTCAGTTTGGCTTTGGATACAATGATTTATCGACAGGGGAAAATAAGGTTACATTGATTGAGAGTTTCGAGGAAGTTCTGAATGAATTTGCGATCCTTGGTGCGAGTGAAGTGGTCATTGCCGAGGATTTCAATGAAGAATGGAAAAAAATACTTCAAGAACGGGGCGCAGCCGCTCTATCCCTAGAGAGTAATTTGGTTCAAAGCGAGTCATTCGCTCCATTGCTTCATTTGTTAAAAGACCAGAAACTGGCGACAACGACCTCACGTTTATTGAATTATCTATACCGTACCCAAAAACGCAGCCTGGATCATTTACAGCCAGTGCTTGCATATGAAACATCACAATATATGAAAATTGATTATTATAGCAAACGTAATTTGGAATTAACTGAAACCATTCGTTCCAAAGGTAAAAAAGGCTCATTACTATGGCTGCTTGATGAAACAAAAACAGCCATGGGCGGAAGGATGTTGAAGCAATGGATTGATAGACCGCTCATTAATAAAAAACAGATCGAGCGGAGACAAAACCTTGTTGAAACCCTGAAAAATCAATACTTCGAACGACAAGACTTACGTGAACGCCTGAAGGAAGTGTACGACTTGGAGCGGCTTGCCGGAAGGGTGGCCTTCGGGAATGTAAACGCTCGGGACTTGATTCAACTGAAACGTTCCTTGCAACAGGTGCCGGTCATTCGTGAAATCGTGAAGTCAATGGCTTCCAATCAGGATATTTCAATCCTGGCCGATAAATTGGATCCTTGTGAAGAAGTGACGGATTTACTTGAAACGGCGCTTGTAGAAAACCCTCCATTGTCCGTGAAGGAAGGGAATATCATTCAGGATGGTTTCCATAAGGAGCTGGATACATACAGGGATGCCAGCAGAAACGGGAAAACTTGGATTGCACAGCTTGAACGCGAAGAGCGGGAACGCACCGGGATCAAATCCTTGAAAATCGGATATAATCGTGTATTTGGCTATTACATTGAAGTCACACGAGCAAATTTGCATCTGCTTGAAGAAGGCCGTTATGAACGGAAGCAGACTTTAACGAATGCCGAACGTTATATCACACCTGAATTGAAAGAAAAGGAAGCTTTGATTTTACAAGCAGAAGAAAAAAGCATCAGTTTGGAGTATGACTTATTCCTCAATCTTCGTGAAGAGGTCAAAAGCTATATCCCTCGCTTACAGGATTTGGCGAAAGGCGTCAGTGAACTGGATGTCCTGCAGTGCTTTGCGACGATTAGTGAAGAACGCCATTATGTGAAGCCTGTCTTTTCCGATGATCGAAGAATCGTACTGAAGGAAGGCAGGCATCCAGTGGTCGAGAAAGTCCTTCAATCACAGGAATATGTCCCCAATGACTGCTTTATGGATGGAGATCGGGAGTTACTCTTGATCACAGGGCCCAATATGTCGGGTAAAAGTACGTATATGCGTCAAATAGCGCTAACATCGATTTTAGCGCAAATTGGATGCTTCGTATCTGCAAGTATAGCTGAATTACCTATTTTTGATAAGGTATTTACCAGGATTGGCGCGGCAGATGATTTGATTTCCGGTCAAAGTACATTCATGGTCGAGATGCTTGAAGCAAGAAATGCCATCATGAATGCGACAGAAAACAGTTTGATATTATTTGATGAAATAGGCCGGGGAACATCAACTTATGATGGGATGGCGCTTGCTCAGGCCATCATTGAATATATTCATGAGGAAATTGGGGCAAAGACACTCTTTTCGACTCATTATCACGAATTGACTGTATTGGCAACGGAACTCCCAAAATTGAAAAATATCCATGTAAGTGCCATTGAGCAAAATGGAAATGTCGTTTTCCTTCATAAAATTAAAGAAGGGCCAGCAGATAAAAGCTATGGAATTCATGTGGCTAAGCTTGCTGATTTACCGGAGCAGTTAATAGATCGGGCAGCTGCTATTTTAGCCCAGCTAGAGAATGAAAATGGACAGGCAAAGGCGAGTCCTGAACAGCCTGCTGCTGATAAAGCACCTATTGCCGAAGCTGCCCCTGTGTCATCCGTCAATGAGGCACAGCTTTCCTTCTTTGGGGAAGAAGCTCCTAAAGGAAGGGTGAATTCTTCACCAAAGGAAAAAAAGGTGCTGGATGACATAAAATCACTGGATATCCTTGAAATGACGCCGCTTGAGGCAATGAATACCCTTTATAAATTACAAAAGAAACTTAAATGAGAATTAAAGCGAGGCGATAAAAATGGGAAAAATCATACAGCTTGACGAGGCTTTATCTAATAAAATCGCAGCTGGCGAAGTTGTTGAACGCCCAGCCTCAGTCGTTAAGGAACTTGTGGAAAACGCAATAGATGCAAACAGTACCATTATAGAGATTGAATTGGTGGAGGCTGGACTTGGTTCCATTCGGATCGTGGATAATGGCGATGGGATTTTACCTGATGACATAGAAGCGGCATTTAAACGTCACGCCACTAGTAAAATAAAAGATGAAAATGACCTCTTCCGAATCCGAACACTTGGCTTCCGCGGTGAAGCCATGCCCAGTATTGCTTCAGTTTCCCGTTTTGAAATGAAAAGCAGCACTGGTGAAGGAGTAGGAACGCGCATACTTCTTGAAGGAGGCATGGTTAAGGAACTTGAGGCTTCATCCAGCCGTAAAGGAACGGATATCCTGGTTTCCGACTTGTTTTTTAATACCCCTGCAAGGTTGAAATATATGAAAACCATTCATACCGAGCTAGGAAATATTACGGATGTCGCTAACAGGCTCGCACTTTCACATCCGGATGTTTCTATACGGTTAACACACAATGAGAAGCGTATCCTCCATACGAATGGTAACGGTGATGTCAGGCAGGTGCTGGCGGCAATCTATGGTACGAATATTGCCAAAAAGATGATTCCGGTTCAGGCAAGCTCCTTGGATTTCAAATTATCCGGATATATCGTCATGCCCGAGATCACCCGGGCTTCAAGGAATTACATTTCAACCATGATAAACGGACGCTTCATTAAAAACTATGCGCTCGTGAAAGCAATCCTGGATGGGTATCATACACTTCTTCCAATTGGACGTTTTCCAATCGCTTTGCTGAATATCGAAATGGATCCGATTCTTGTCGATGTCAATGTACATCCATCCAAAATGGAGGTAAGGCTCAGCAAGGAACATGAATTGTACAGTCTTGTATCGGAAACGATTAAATCTTCGTTTAAAAAGATGTCTCTAATACCAAGTGGATATACACCAGCAGCAAAGCCGGAACAGGTGAAAAGTGAGCAAACCACTCTGGAATTGGACCATGTTGTGGAAAGCGGCAAGCGGGTCCTGGAAGAAGCCAAGAAAGAAGCTTCCCTCTTGAAGGATACCTTGATACGGGAAAAGCAGGAACAAAAGAATTACGTGGATCATAATGAAGATTTCAATCTTGAACCAATAAAGGAAATAATCTATAGCACTGAACAGCAGCAAATGGAAGATGTCTATGTACCGGTCTTACAAGATGATGAAAGCAAACCATATTTCGAGTCAGCTGAAAAGTTTACAACCTACACTGTCGAACAAGATGAGGAAATCGAGGCGAATGAACCGGAAAGCCGCATCCCTCCGATGTACCCGATTGGGCAAATGCATGGAACATATATTTTCGCCCAAAACGAAAAGGGCTTGTATATCATAGACCAACATGCTGCCCAGGAACGGATCAAATACGAATACTTTAAAGAAAAAGTCGGTCGAGTTGAAAACGAGCTACAGGATATGCTGGTCCCCATCACCCTTGAATTTTCGACAGATCAATGTATCCGGATAAATGAATATCGGAATGAGTTGGAAAAAGTCGGCGTCTTTTTAGAGGAGTTTGGCTATAATGCCTATATTGTCCGATCGCATCCACAATGGTTCCCTAAAGGAATTGAACAGGAAATCCTTGAGGAAATGATAGAACAATTGCTATCGATGAAAAAGGTCGACATCAAAAAATTGCGCGAAGAAGCAGCCATCATGATGAGCTGTAAAGCCTCCATAAAGGCAAACCGTCATCTGCGCAATGATGAAATCCAAGCACTATTGGATGAACTGAGGCGGACAACAGATCCCTTCACATGCCCTCATGGAAGACCTATCATCATCTCATATTCCATATATGAAATGGAAAAAATGTTCAAACGGATCATGTAATTAAAAGCAATGGAGAACCCTTATGTAATGGGTTCTCCATTGCTTTTTTAGTTAAATGACCACATTTATTGGTCCATGGACTTTTATCCTGGAGCTTTTGAAAAGTTTTCAGCTGAAGAGTCCTGTATATTTTGTGTAACATGACTTTATGTATCTAAGGTTATAGAAACTTTTGAATGTCCTAATCTTTCTGATACCACTTTCGCATTTTCTCCGATCTCCAACATTATAGTTGCAATTTTATAGAACTGTGGATTGAAAACTTTGATATGGGTAGGTACCTTTATAGAGTAGAAAATCTCTGAGCCAACGTAAAATTGAAGTGAATCATCTGTTGTTTAGATGGGGGTCCATTTGAGATTTCTTATATTATAAGAAGAAACTCGGTAGAATATATAGAGATAACTGATAATTGTATCCAAGCGTATCATGAATGGCCATAAATCACATTAGGTGACTACCATAATATAAGATGTGGCGAAGTGAAAAAAACGGATCATGTAATTATAAGCAATGGAAAACCCTTATGTAATGGAGTTCTCCATTGCTTTTTTCGATTCCGGTTTATTAGTTGTATAGGCCTTCGAACAGGGGGAATCATGTTACCAACATCTATCTTCAATAATAATAATACGGGGGATTGGGCTGATATAGATAGTTGTAAGCCGGAGCAGTATACATTTGGTTATCATAGTGATTAATATATTGAGGATATTGCTGCATGTCATCTTCGGCCGCTCGATGGCAGTTGGCTGGCGGACCGATGAATGTTGATGGCTGAACTGGTGCAATTGCTTTTTTCCATTGGTTTTCATCCATGCAATAAGTATGGGCCATAATATTTGCAGGCGTCAATTTCAAGATATCTGAACCGAGGATCACCTCAGGTGTTGGTGCATTAAAAATGGCGAGCAGATGAGTATTATCCGCATTAGCCACTTCATAATGCCACCAACCTTGTGGGACGTTGGCTACTTGACCGGGTTTAATGGGATAATTTTGAATTTGCTTTGTGAATGGATTCAGTAATGAAACGGTTGCCGCTCCAGAAATGCAATACACTAGCTCGGCTGCATTTTGGTGATAATGCGGTTCTACGACATTGTCTGTGCTGAGGTAAATATCTAATAATGAAACATTTTCGAGGGTGTTCAATTGTTTGACACCTAATACATTAATATAGTTTTGATTGTCTTTTTTCATGAAATTGCTTTTATTGATATCGAAAAAGAATTGTGTGGATGGTGAAGTATAGTCCATATAGGAGACCATGAATTTATCATTCCTTTTTTAAGACTTGATTTTTCAAGATATGTTATATTTTATTTTAATGTGCAATAACCCAGTGCGTTATTTCCTATGGAACTGGTAAGGGGTGCTGATGATGCTGTGATTAAATGAATGATAGGCCGTGACTTCGTGTAACGAATTATTTGTAGTTATTATATCAATATTATTTTATATTTTTTAAAACTGAAACTACTAAACTGAATTTTTAATATTATCAAACTTTTGATGAACATAATTTTCCCATTGCGTGACTTTAAATTACAGTGATATAATGTTCTCTGTGATTTTAAAGTTTAACATAGGAAGTGGCTAAATTGTCGAACAATTCAAAAGAGAGTAAATTCGTCCCGTACGTCTCTGCATCTAAATCTCTACCGGAATTGACTGCAACTGCAATCATTCTAGGGATCATTCTTGCAATCGTATTCGGGGCGGCAAATGCATACTTAGGCCTACTGATTGGTTTAACTGTCTCTGCTTCAATACCCGCGGCGGTAATTTCAATGGCCATATTAAGAGGGGTTTTTCGCAGGGATTCAATATTAGAAAACAATATTGTGCAAACGATGACCACGGCAGGTGAGGCTATTGGTGCCGGTGCTGTATTTACCATTCCGGCATTATTCATGTGGGACATGGACGTGAGTCAAGCATTCATCATTTTCGTAGTATTAACTGGGGGATTTTTAGGGGTCTTCATGATGGTTCCCCTTCGCCAGCTTTTGATTGTAAGGGAGCATGAAACATTACCTTATCCAGAAGGTACGGCATGTGCCGAGGTCCTGAAGTCAGGAGAAAAGGGTGGTACAAGCGCCAAGCTAATCGGAGCCGGTTTGG
This sequence comes from Bacillus sp. 220_BSPC, assembly GCF_001054655.1. Classification (NCBI taxonomy): domain Bacteria; kingdom Bacillati; phylum Bacillota; class Bacilli; order Caryophanales; family Bacillaceae; genus Bacillus; species Bacillus sp. 220_BSPC. The sequence goes on along the minus strand of NZ_JVPL01000188.1, from coordinate 11,454 downwards.
TAATTGGCGGTGTTGTTAAAGGGCTTGGTGATGGATTTAAGCTTTTCAAGACAGAGGTTGAAACAGGGATCACGAATTTTAAAAATGCAGTGGTTGGTCTTGATGCCTTTCCTTCCCTTTTGGGTGTAGGGTACATTATTGGACCGCGTGTTGCAGGACAAATGCTAGGTGGGGGTTTATTAGCCTGGGTCGTTTTAATACCGGCCATCAGCTTTTTTGGCGGAAACAATGGGACAGCCATTTTCCCTTCTGATGTACCGATCGGTGAATTGGATGCATGGGGAATTTGGGATAATTATATTCGCTATATTGGCGCTGGTGCCGTTGCAACGGGCGGATTGATCACTTTGATCAAAACATTACCAATACTTTTCAGTTCAGTTATTGATACTCTTAAAGGCGTAAAAGCCAATAAAGGACAACTAAAATCGGGTTCTATCCGTACAGAACAAGACATACCGGCTAAATACGTTTGGTTGGGTACGATCATCGTAATTTTAATCATTGCTTTCACACCTATAACAGATGTAGGAATCATCGGTGCGATTGCAATCGCGATTTTTGGATTTTTATTCGTGACAGTGGCTTCAAGGGTTGTTGGAATCGTCGGAAGTTCTTCTTCCCCTGTTTCTGGAATGACGATCGCTACTCTATTGATTGTAGCGATTGTCTATAAGGCAACTGGTTTTACTGGTACGACTGGAATGGTAGCCGCTTTAACCGTCGCTGCGATCATTTGTACAGCGCTTGCGGTTTCAGGTGATGTTTCTCAAGATCTAAAAACAGGATATATCGTCGGCGGAACACCATGGAAACAACAAGTTGCCATGATGATCGGTGTTGTTGCGTCGGCTTCTGTCATTGGTTTTATCCTGGTTCTTATGGATAACGCATATACGATGGGGTCTGCAGAACTGCCTGCACCTAAAGCGGCACTTATGAAAATACTTGCCGAAGGTGTTCTAGGGGGAGATTTACCTTGGACTCTAATCTTTATCGGTGCGGCTATTTCCATTACATTAGAGTTTTTCGGTCTGAATTCACTTGTTGTTGCAGTGGGCATTTACTTGCCGGTTCATACCAGTGCCCCAATCATGATCGGTGGATTTATTCGATTCTTCGTTGAGTTCTTCTCGAAAACAAAAGAAGCGCTTAAAGCACGGGTTGACAGAGGTGTATTATTTGCCTCTGGTTTAATAGCGGGTGAATCATTGATTGGTGTTCTTATTGCCATATTGATCGCAGCAGGTGTCCAAGTTCCGGCTGCGGCTAAATTAGCCAGCAATTTGCTACCATTCTTATTATTCCTTGCTCTAGCTGGATTGCTTTGGTTCGTATCCAGCAAAGGGAAAAAAGAAGATGCTTCGTAAACGCCAATCAAAAAAGAGGAACCTGTTAACCATGGTTCCCCTTTTGGAAAGACGCGTCACTATGGTGCAAGAATCTTCGGAAGCATCTTTTTTGGTCATTCAAAGGACCAATTTTGTGGAACGAATGACCATTCGTTTCTTAAAACAGCCATCAGTCCGTAAAATCAAGCTTGATAAGTTTGGAGCATATGCCATTAAACAGATGGAGTTTCAAAGGAATGTAAATCAGATCTCTGAAGCGATGAGTGAACATTTTGGCGAGGAAGCAGAACCAGCCTTACCGAGGTTGATGAAATTCCTGGAAATTCTAGAGGTTCATGATTGGATCATATGGGATGATGAAGAAGAAAAATGAAAAAAAGCTGAAGCGCTTCTGGATGCTTCAGCTTTTTACTGTTTTGGTACAAAATTTACCACATCTGCATTTTATGAAATTAGACTATAGGTATAATTATTTGTAATAACTTTATACGTGTTGTATTCTTGGACTGTTAGTCATGATTAATAAAGCAAACTATTCACATTTTGAAGAGCAGGTGGGTTATCATGGGAAGAGTACAAGGTAAAGTAGCATTAGTGACAGGTGGAGCTTCAGGTATTGGGTTATCCATATCGACACTAATGGCTAAAGAAGGCGCAAAAGTCGTGATTGCTGATTTTAATGAAGCAGGAGCAAAAGAAGCGGCCGAAAACATTAAAAAACAAGGTGGGGAAGCAGCTGGAGTATTTTTGGATGCTGGACAAGCAGACTCCATCCAGGCAGCAGTCGACTTTACCATTGAACAATATGGAACGGTTACGGTACTCGTTAATAATGTGGGTTTAACTAACCTGCATAAAGATCTGGATGTCGTGAACTTAGATTTGGAAGAATGGGATCGACTTATGGATGTGAATTTAAAAAGTGTGCTATTGGGAAGCAGGTTTGCGATTCCTCACATGATTAAAGCGGGAGCTGGTTCGATTATCAATACGGCCTCCATGGCTGGATTTACAGGTGACTCCGTACGATCCGCATATGGTGCGTCCAAAGCGGGGGTAGTGAATTTGACTCGTTATATCGCTGCACAGTATGGTAAAGATCATATTCGTTGTAATGGAGTGGCACCAGGTCTCATTTTAACTCCTGCAGCGAAAAATAATATGCCTCAGGCCGTACTCGATATTTTTGGCAAATTCAATGCATTGCCATATCATGGTGAAGCGGAGGATATCGGTTATACCGTACTATTCCTTGCATCTGACGAGTCCAAATTCATTACAGGTCAGACGATCCAAGTGGAAGGCGGTCATTATATAGCCAATCCAAGCATCTCTGATTTTAATGATTATGTAACGAAAGCAAATTCCAATTAATTGTCTGGACATTCATATAACAAATCCTTACCCTGGATAAGATCAACCCTTTCCGGGGTTTTTAGTTAGGAAGCGCTTTATTAAAAAACATGAAGCAGGTGCATATAATAATGGAAGTAAAAAATTATGATGAAATGCTGAACATCAGGACGGAAGGTGAACAAAAAAATTTCAATGATTCTTTGCATTATCATCGATATGAACCTACGCCATACAGCGCATTAGAACATTTATTCAAAGAATATCGACTGAAAAGAAATGATCGCATTGTGGATTTTGGATGCGGTAAAGGACGCTTGAATTTTTTGATCCATCACTTCTATCAATCATCTGTGGTTGGCGTGGAAATGAATGAAAATTTCTATAAAGAAGCGATCGAGAATCTGAATGGCTACATGAAAAAAAGGAAAAACGACAATAACAATATAGAATTCCACTGTTGCTTGGCAGAAGAATATGATATTGATACGCAAGACAATCATTTTTATTTCTTTAATCCGTTCTCGGTACAGATTTTCATGAAAATCATCCATAACATTTTACTTTCCTTTGAAAAAGAACCGCGAAAAATCGAACTGATATTGTATTATGCTTCACAGGATTATATTTTTTTCCTCGAAAATCAAACCGCTTTCGAGCTGAAAAACGAAGTGATGTTACCTGGCTTGACTGAATCTAATCCTTTTGAGAAATTCGTCATATACCAATTGTCATATTGAATGGATATTGGTTTTTCGGTGATAAAAACACCCAAGCAATCTCTCATGGATGCTTGGGTGCAAAGAGTGAAGCCAATAAAGGCGCTTAATTTAAAGCGGATTGTAAAATCCTTATTACTTTTTTTCTTTTTGCATGCTCCTATTTCATTTTTTATCACTTTAATTTTATGCCCTTCCATTTCTAAGGATGAATCACTTTGTCTATGAAGAGCGAGGTTCTAGTTTATAGTTTGTAAGCCATAGTGAACATAAAAAAATTAATTCAAATGCATTGGTAACAGCCGAACTTCCTATGGGAATAGGAATGGCACTTCCAACTATCATGACTATAACCCCTAAAAGCATCCAAATCCAACGTGTTCTTATAAATATGTAGATGCTAATCACCAATAATATAAAGGTTACAATAAGTACCATTAAAGGTGGGCCCGAAGATTCCTCACTAACATATCTTAAAACTCCATACTCGTAGATTGGTACAAATGTCTTATGCATATTTTCAATAAATTCATAGATGATAAGCCCAGCTGTAAGGAAAAGGAAAAAGTAGGGTGCTATCGTTTTTTTTGTAAAAGGAATATGTATCCTTTTTGCCATTCCCCATCCAAACAAGATCAATGTGGGAGTGATAAATCCATGACTCCAAAAACGTAATGCATTTAATGACTTTAACAAAGGGCCATCACCAATGAACTTTCCCGAGGCAATAATTAAGTTATCCACGATAAGTCCAAAAGTAACTAGAAGAAGAAAGCTTGAATACGAAAAGAGTTTGCGGTCCTGTCGAAGTAACACCATTCCCATGATAAAAAGAATCATATAAACGATTGAATAACAAAAATATAAAATAGTATCCAACTACATCACCCCCTATATTGTTTTTTCCGTACTATAATAGAACAAAACATAAAAGTGCCCTTTTAATTATAATTTTAGTTTATTGTGAAATTCATATTCCGGAAAGATTGTAAATACCTATTCGGAGAATATAATAGGTAGGCTTTCTATGCCCTTTTTATAAGTTTCAAGGGTCTACATAAGAAACTTTATATTTAAACAAGGATGGAAGCATTGCCATAAATACCGATATTACTGTTAAGCACCATTGAAATACATGGTAACCAGCTTCTTTCGCGCCTTGATTCTTTTTTAGATTAAGTAGAGATGACTTATCCGTCTACATGAGGAAAATGACATAAGATATTCAAAAGAGAAGGAAGTTAGACGTAATGTTCGTTTTATATAGCCCCTAAGGAAATGAAGAGCAATACGAGTATCTATGTGCGTTAGTAAAAGTACTTAGAAATAAATTTTAGGGATAGTGAGGTATAAAATGAAAAAAGTCATTAAATATATTCTTGTTAGTATATTTGCATTAATGATTATCGCTTTCGGCGGCTTTTATATATGGTCAGAACAAACATACAAACCATCAGATGAATTGTATGCGTTAGTTGGAAAGGGGGATATAAAAAAGGAAAATGGGTTTGTCACATTCGAACCAACAAAAAACAAGAAAGTGGGCATTGTCCTGTATCCAGGTGCTAAGGTTGAGCCCGAAGCATACGGTTATTATGCAAAAGAATTAGCGAAAGAGGGATATACAGTCGTTATCCCGGATGTAAGGTTCAATTTCGCTTTGTTTGATAAAAATAAAGCGACGGAAGCTAAAGATGCATATCCAGCAGTGGAGAAATGGCACGTTGCTGGACACTCGTTAGGAGGAGTGGCCGCCACCGCATATGCTTATGAAAATCCAAAAGAGGTGGAAGGGATTATCCTCCTCGGTTCATATCCCAGTGACTCGAATGACTTTTCAAAAATGAAAGTTCCTATGCTATCGTTATATGCAGAATATGATGGGCTATCTACAGTAGAGAAGATTATGAAGACAAAGCACTTACTATCTAAAGAGGCAAACATGCATAAGATAGCGGGGGGAAACCACGGTCAATTTGGTGTATACGGAAAGCAAAAGGGAGATCATGAAGCGACTATCTCAGCTAAGAAACAACAAGAAGAGATGATAGCTGTCACAAAAAAATGGCTTGATCAGAATGGGGAGTAAGTAAAATTCAGCTTGAGCCATGAGAAAAAGGACCTTTATTCTAAGATGATGTAGAGATGCCCTCAATGAATTAATTGGGGGCATTTTCATATCGAATTATATTTGGTCTTGTAAACAATGATGCAAAGGGATCCGGTATGCGGAAAAAGGGGGGGATGTAGACTAAACGACAAGCACCACACCTCCCCGGTCCGGATTATTGCTTTCGCGTTATTTGTTTAATATTATGCTATATTTGTAAATTCACTCATTTAATGAGTGTATTTGTAAGTATGTAAATAATTATCCGGACACACAACGAAAAGAGAGGCAATCGTTATGATTGCCTCTCTCAAGAAGAAAAACGAGTTTGCATGAAGTTTGTTTCAGTTGATTTCAGAAATCCGTTCCCTTTTTCTGCAAAGCCTCATCAATGCAAGCGGCTGTGGGGTCTCGGCTAGCCAGTTATTCGGAGGAGTGGCGCAAATTTCTTCAATCCAATGACGTTTCACCCATTAAAAAAGTAAAAAACATGAAGGGTAACAAAGTCTTCCGAGCCTACTTTTATCAAAAAAAGGGTTTTTATCTAAACTTTAAAACTAAGTTGATTGGAGTCGGTGTTCGAGCCTCCTACGGAAGGCGAGTGCCTGGAGTGGAATTCAACGTTCCAATCTTACAAAACCCTAAAAAAATCGAGTATGTCTACAGTCCGGGCTGCCTTAATTAATAAGGCAGCCGTCTTATTTTATATAATAATATTCAATAGTTCCGCTCGATGACAAAGTGCGCGCGATCGCCTCTAAAGAGAGTTTTAGAGAATTCAATGACCGATCCGTCAGTCTCATATGTGTAAGTTTCCAATGAAAAACAAGGTGAGCCGTTCGGTACGTCCAATTTGTCAGAAATGGAATCGTCGGCAAGTGAAAACTCCAAGTGTTCGACCGTTTTTTTTACTTTTAAATTGAATTGTGTCTCAAGTACTTTAAAGAGTGATTTTTCGCAGGCTTCGATATTAAGCCCGGGTGTTTTATACCAAGGGAGAAAGGCAATTTCATATTGAAGGGGGATATCGTTTACGTAACGTATCCGTTCCAGTTTATTTACGGGGTCTCCAATATTTTGTTTAAAAAGCTTGGCAAGGGTAGCGTTTGCTTCGATCACCTTTAAGCTAATGACCTTTGTAGAAGGGTTTTTTCCTTGCATCGTGACTTGCTCAGAGAACTTTTCAACCGTGCTTGAAAGAAATTGCTTCACTTTATTTTCCGAAACGAAAGTCCCTTTGCCCTGAACACGGTAGATGTAGCCTTCGACGTTCAATTGCTGTAAGGCCGTGCGAACAGTTGTCCTGCTTACTCCGTATATTTTACAAAATTCAGCCTCGGTCGGTAATTTTGTATTTGTTTGATATTCGCCATTTTTTATGAGATCGATAATCGATTCCTTGACTATGGAATGCAATGCCGCTTCTTTATTCATGGTTTCCACAGTGATTCCTCCTATGTTCATTCCCAATATATACATATAGATTATCTCGGATAAGTACAATAATCAACTTAAATTCACAAATTTGTAGTAACAAATTTAAATTTGTGTTGATATTTTTCCAATTTGTAACTACAATGTATGTATGGAGGCAATAATACCCATTCCATTCAAAGGAAGTGATAAAAAAGTAACATCGGTTATTTATAAGAAAGCGGTTTCAACTCACTTGAAAATACTGAATAATCAATCATTAAAAAGGGGGGTAATTTCAATGAATATCTTATTATGTTGTTCTGCAGGGATGTCTACTAGTTTATTAGTTACCAAGATGGAGGAAAGTGCTAAAAAACAAGGGGTAGAGTGTCATATATGGGCAGTTGGTTCTACAGAAGTTAACAATGAAATAGATAAGGCCGATGTGATTTTATTAGGTCCGCAGGTTAGATATCTTCTTTCCAAGCTACAGGAAGCGGGGAAAGAAAAGGGAATTCCTGTCGCAACCATCAATCCGATGTTCTATGGACTATGTAATGGTGAAGAAGTGCTAAAACAAGCCACTACTTTAATAAAAGGAGAATAAGGATATGATGACTTTTATTGATAAGTATATTATGCCTGGGGCGGTAAAGGTAGGAAATAACCGGCATTTGCTTGCGATTCGTGACGCATTGATTGGAATGATAGCGATTACAATGATCGGGTCATTCGCCGTCCTGTTTAATAATCTAGGGCAAGTCATCAAGCCTTACGGAAGAATGATGGAGGCCATCTTCGGTCCTGCATGGAATACGCTCGGCGGTGATATTTGGTTTGGAACATTTGCATTCATGACGGTATTCGCTGTATTCGGCATTTCTTATAAATTGGCACGATCATACGGTGACGATGGTTTTGAAGCGATGCTGGTATCCGCAGCCTGTTTCTTCTTACTATTGCCTCAAATCGGAAATGTCACTTTAACTATCGATGATAAGGATGTTACTGGCGGGGCATGGGGTTTTGTAAGCGTAAACTATTTTAATGCTACAGCCCTCTTTACAGGAATTGTCGTTGCCTTGATAGCCACTGAAATCTTTGTGAGACTTTCCCGAGTGAAGTATTTAGTCATCAAGCTTCCTGATGGAGTTCCTCCTGCGGTAGCCCGTTCATTTGCAAAGTTAGTGCCGGGGATGGCAACGATCTTTATCGCTGGCGTATTCGGACTGCTGTTCCGTAAAGCTACGGATGGGCAGGTATTGAATGACTGGTTGAGTAAAGTGATCGTATCTCCATTACAAAGTGCAGTAGATTCATTGCCATTCGCTATTTTACTAGTATTTCTTGTTCATTTATTATGGATGATCGGTTTGCATGGACCCAATATCCTTGGCGGGATAACGACACCGCTTTTTGAAAGTTCAGGAGTGAAAAATATCGATTTATATGCAAAAGGCGTCAAAGACATGGACCAATACGGGGTATTGGCGGGTTCTTTCCTGGATGCATTTGTTTATTTAGGCGGATCTGGTGCAACACTGGGCCTCATCATTGCAATGATCATTGCCGGCCGGAAACGGTATAAACAGATGATTGCACTCGGAGGGGCGCCAGGAGTGTTCCAGATAAACGAACCCATTCTTTTCGGATTGCCTATCGTTCTGAATCCAATGTGGTTCATCCCATTTGTTCTCGGCCCAGTAATTACAACGGTGATCTCTTATATCGCGGTAAGCAGCGGAATGGTTTTCCCGATCGTCGCTAAGATTCCATGGGTTACCCCGCCGATTGTGGGTGGATTCCTGGCCACAGGCGGACATGTATCTGGAGCGGTCCTGGCTGCAATCAATCTAGTCATTTCAACAGCTATTTATTTACCATTCGTTTATGCTCAAGTGAAGATAGACACCAAAAATGAAACAAAGCTTACAAAAGATTCAGAAACGCTAAGCCTTTAAGAAAGTAGTGATGAAAAATGGAAAAAGAAGAATTATACCAGCTATCCTTTCAATTGATTTTATATAGCGGGAATGCGAGAAGCTTTGCAATGGAAGCGTTGCAGGAGGCAAAGATGAAGGATTTTGATTCTGCCCGTTTGAAAATCGCCGAGGCGGAAACGGAATTACTGCAAGCCCATAAATATCAAACCCAATTAATCCATGCTGAGGCAGGCGGGGACTCTTTTGATCTTCCCATTATCCTGGTGCATGCACAAGATCATTTAATGACAGCGATGACTGTAAAAGATCTTGCAATTGAGATGATCGATCTACGCGAAGAATTCTTACATGCAGATGCTGTGAAGGAGAGGGCTGCCGAATGAGCAAGGGGTTGAAGATCGTCACGATTGGCGGAGGTTCGAGCTATACGCCTGAATTGATCGAAGGTTTCATCAAATATCATGAAGAACTTCCTGTGAGTGAGATTTGGCTCGTGGACATCGAAGCGGGAAAGGAAAAGCTTGAAATTGTCGGGAATTTGGCAAGAAGGATGATTGAAAAGGCTGGAGTGAATATTGAAGTCCATCTCACGCTGGATAGAAAGAAAGCGCTTAAAGGCGCTGATTATGTAACAACCCAGCTGCGGGTTGGGCAACTAGCAGCCAGGGCTCTTGATGAGAAGATTCCATTGAAACACGGAGTGATCGGACAGGAGACGAATGGACCAGGCGGGCTTTTCAAGGCCTTTAGAACGATTCCCGTCATTCTGGATATTGCTCATGAGATGGAGGAATTATGTCCGGAAGCATGGCTGATTAACTTCACGAATCCTGCAGGAATGGTAACGGAAGCAGTTCTGCGTCACAGTAATATTTCCAAAATCATCGGACTCTGCAATGTGCCGATTGGGATGGAACGAGGTGTTGCGGATTTGATGGATGTAGAGCCATCAAGGGTCCGTATCGACTTTGCTGGGTTGAACCATATGGTTTACGGCTTGGATGTATTCGTTGATGGCGAGAGTGTCAAAGATCAAATCATCCAGTTGATTACGGATCCAGCTAAAGCTGTCACGATGAAGAATATCCATGCAATGGGCTGGGAGCCGGAATTCCTTAGAGCGTTGAACCTGTTTCCGTGTCCATACCACAACTACTATTATAAAACGGGTGATGTGCTGGCCCAAGAATTGAAGGATGCGGAAAAAGGGGAAACACGTGCAGAGGTCGTTCAAAGACTTGAAGCAGGCTTATTCGAGCTATATAAAGACCAAGATCTGGCTATCAAGCCACCGCAGCTTGAAGAGCGTGGAGGTGCCTACTACAGTGATGCGGCTGTGCGGTTGATTTGCTCGATGCATACGGATAAGCGAGATATTCAAGCGGTGAATACGGTCAACCATGGTGCGATTGAAGGCATCCCGTACGGATCGGCGATTGAAACCAGTTGCGTGATAACTAAGGATGGTCCTAAACCAATCAATGTAGGAGAGCTTCCTGTCGCTGTCCGCGGATTAATTCAGCAAATCAAATCCTTTGAAAGGGTAGCCATCGAAGCTGCAATTTCGGGGGACTATGATACTGCGTTGCTTGCCATGACGATCAATCCACTCGTTCCTAGCGACCGGGTTGCAAAACTTATCTTGGATGAAATGCTGGAGGCACATAAAGATTATTTGCCGCAGTTTTTTGAAAAAAAGGAGTTGCAGGATAATTTATCATGATAGAAGTGCTTGTAAATGCAGATGATTTCGGGTTAACTAAAGCGGTGAATTATGGGATTTTGGATAGCCACAAATATGGAATTGTCAATTCGGCAACGATCATGATGAATGCGAAAGCAACGGAGCATGCGATTGAAATCGCCAAGAAAACAGCCTCGTTGAAGGTAGGTATTCACTTAGTCCTGACATGGGGGAAACCTTTGTTGAGTGATGTTCCGAGTTTGGTTGACGAATCTGGTTTCTTTAAGAAGCAAGGTACGGTATATGGGGATCCTGCCGGCATTTCCTTGAGCGAATTGGAGAGGGAGTGGTCAGCACAAATCGAAAGATTCCTGGAATTTGGCCTATTCCCGACTCATTTCGACAGCCATCATCATGTACACGGGATCAAAGCATTTCTACCGGTTATTAAAAAGCTGTCAGATAAATATGGATTGCCAGTGCGTAATGCCGGAAGGCACCTTGCAGGGATTCAAACCGTTACAGATGTATTCCTGGATGATTTTTATGGAGAAATGGTGGTTGAAGATTACTTTCAAAACTTGAAAGGGAGGATAATGGATGGGGAGAGTGTGGAGATAATGACCCATCCTGCTTATATGGATGAAGAATTGATGGAAGTCTCCTCTTATAATGATATACGCTTGAAAGAAACCAGGATTTTGACAAAGGCTAAATTACCTGAGGGATTTTCACTTAGATTCAGCATCAACCAAGTAAAGATTTGATTTCAAAAGAGGACCATTCATCAAAAGATGAATGGTCCTCTTTTATTGTGCTTTATCTTAGAATTAATAAGCCAGGCTGAATAGGGCTTTGATGTGTGATAGGTAGCGAA